>JBBRGK010000110.1:0-7961 GCA_038240805.1 Dehalococcoidia bacterium
AGGACGAGATCGTCGTACTGAATGGCGACCCGCTCCTGATCAACGTCCGCGGGCAGAAGCACCGTGCGCTCGAACGGGCCGTAGTGGATTTCCATCGCGTTGTAGACGCGGCCAGGGCGATGCATACGCCGGTCGAGCTTGACGCCTCGGACCACCATGCGGCGCCCGTCCAGCTGGATCTCGACTTCCTGATCACGCATGCCCGCGATCTCAATCAGTACGACGATCTCGTCCTGGGTCTGGTAGACGTCGGTAGGAGGCTCGATGACCGGTGGCGCGAAACGCGGATTGCCCGGTCCGCCCCCGAGCATGTGTTCCCACATCTGCTCCAGGTGCGCGGCCACGTGATCGAAGTCAGCTGAAAGTCTGCGGCGCTCCGCCATGAGAAACCGCTCCTTCGTGAAGGCGTGTGGTCTGAGTTTCTCGGAGTTTCTCAGGGTTTCAATGTACCACGCTCGATCGACGAAACCGGCCGGCTTGGACGGCGTGGTGCCGAAACGCCGCAGAGGCCACCCATTTGGGTGGCCTCTGCAACAAGAGAAAGAGAGGAGGCTGAAAGTGCCCAAATTATCGCTGCAGGTCTGGGACTCGCCCGCAGACTAACCAAGAAAGTAAAGCGCCTCAGGCTGCCGCTGGGACGCGCTGGACCACGTGCTCGCGGGAACTGCGGCGGAGCACCCGGGCCTTGAGTCCCGCAAAATAGGATGCTCGCTGCTGAAACTCGGGGGATGCGAAACGTGCCTCGAACTCGTGCTGCAGGAGTTCCGCGTAAAGAGCGCCGGTGTTCATTGTTGTAACCTCGTTCGTGCCATACGGTCGCAACTTGTGCTTTCTGTCACAACTATACTGCCAGTAAAGGAACATGTCAACCCCAACCTTCACCAAAACGTGAAGGTTGACGAAACGAGATCTACTGCTTTTGGTCCGAGAGAAAGCGGTCCGACGTCTCAGACTTGCGACACGGAGGGACGATTCGCTCAGGTGAGCGTCGGAATGGCAACCTCGGCGTATGGGGGCGTAGGGAAATACTCGATGCCCTTCTGTACCCGGCGTGCAAGCTCCGGGGTCCAGAGCCGGCCCACCAGATACAGTGCCATATCAATGCCGGCCGACACGCCGGCAGCGGTCACGACGTTACCATCTTCTACGTAGCGCTCTTCAACGACCTCAACCGTACCAAGTTCGCGCAGGCGGTCCATCGAAGCCCAGTGTGTGACGCCTCGCTTGCCGGCGAGAAAGCCGGCCCGTTCAAGCAAGAATGCACCAGTGCACACCGACGTGACGAGTTCGCATTCTGCACCTGCCCGGCGGAGGAAATCGTTCATGGCAGGATTATCGACCTCGGTTCGGGTGCCGATTCCGCCGGGAACGACAATAATGTCAGCCTGTGGGCAATCGGCAAAGCTGTGGTCGGCCAGCACCCGCAGACCTTTCGCGCAGGCCACTTCGCCGCCGTTCTGCGAAACCGTGAACGCGGTGCAGGTTCCCTCCTGGAGTCTGCCGGTGAAAGTAAAAACCTCCCAGGGGCCGGCAAAGTCGAGTTCTTCGGCCCCATCGAACAGTACGAAAGCGATAGTCCGTGTCATGTTGATGCTCCTGAGGCGTTGTGCCGGGCTCCGTCAGGATAGATCGTCTGCCGGCAACGCGAACCGTCCGGCCTGCGTCGCGAATTTGTTACACTACGGTCCAAGAATCATTGTTGCCAGAATGGAGAGCGCGATGCGTAAGCTATGGCTGGTTCCCGGGCTCGTTTTTATTGCGCTTTTGACCGTCGCGCTCGGCCACGGCGGCACGGCTCAGGCGGCGACAATTGGATTCACCCCGGGGTGGCATCTCGTTGCCGGCCCATCGGGCACGATCTTCCCCGGCATCACGAGCCTGTACTCGCTCGATCCGTCCAGCGGTCAGTATGTGGCTCAACCGCTCCGGCAACCCGCCCAGGCGGGAACCGGCTACTTCGCGCTTTTCAGCGGGCTGATCAACGTCCGCATGGCTCCTGACCAGCACGATCCCGTCTCGGTGAAGCTGCCCGCCAGTGCCTGGGTCCTCGTCGGCAATCCATCATCGATTAGCGCTGCCACTGTGTCTGGCGTCGACGTGGCGTACGTCTACGACCAGCAGGGCGGCTACCTTGTGCAGTCGTCGATTCCGCCGGGTTCCGGCGCGCTAGTCTACAGCTACTTTGGCGGTACAGCGACGATTCGACCGATTCCCGGCGGCGTCGATACAGAGGTGAGCGGACTCGAAGACGTGCTGATCGACGCCGCGATCGGCCCGCAGGACGTACCAGCGAGTTTCGCACTTACGCGCGGCGATGCGAGCGGCGGCCAGAACGGCAACGTGCCGGTGCAGTACATAGAGGAATTCCGCCCGCGCACCGCTCCCAAAGCTGCGGACTCCCAGCAGACCACCCTGATCAGCATCAGCATCCAGCAAGCGAAGGATGCCGACTACGCCACCCTTTTGTTTAATGGCACTACACCTGACCAGGTGAAGCAGGCCTTCGGCGCCAACGCCCGCTCCGTTGATCAGGTCGATCCCCCGCCAGCCGTAGGCGACGCCGCCCGGTTGCTTCGCGTGCAGGTCGTCAACGGCAACAACCAGACAGGCGCCTACGTCCTCGCTTTCAGGCGTGGCAAGATGTTCGTCACAATGTTTGTGACGGCGCCATTCGGCCGCGAAGACCGGGTGCTGCTCACTACACTTGCGATGCAGCAGGATCAGCGATTGATCGCAGCGTTCCCTTCGCTTTCAGACCAGGGCAATTAAGAAGAGGTGTGTGATGGTCCGTTCACGAGCTGCCATTCTGGCCGAGCACGGTCAGCCGCTCGTCATCGATGAAGTCGAGTACGGTTCGCCTGGCCCTGGCCAGGTGCTGGTGAAACTGTTCGCCAGCGGCATCTGCCACTCGCAACTGCACCAAATTCACGATCCGAACTCTCCCACGCCCGTTCTGCTTGGACACGAGGCCACCGGTGTTGTTGAGGCGGCGGGAAGCGGCGTGGACCATGTGCGCGAGGGCGACCCGGTGTTTATCACCTGGGTGCCGCGTAACCCGCGCAACGGCCGGCCCGCGCCTGCTCCGGCAATGACGACCTGGCGTGGGAAGCCTGCCGGCAGCCGCAACGTCTACACGTGGGCGGAGCATGTGCTCTGCGACGAAAGCTTCGTCGTGCCGATGTCTAAAGACGTTGCCACGGACGTTACGGCAATCATCGGCTGCGCGGTGATCACTGGTTGTGGCGCCGTGACGAATACAGCCAATGTGCAGCCAGGGGAGACCGTCGCAGTGTTCGGAACCGGCGGCGTGGGGCTGTGTATCATTCAGGCCGCCGCGAACGTCGGCGCCGGGATGATCATAGCCGTGGACCTCGATGACAAGAAGTTGGAGTTTGCGCGCGAGTTCGGGGCAACACATTTCGTAAACGCTTCCCGCGAGGACGCAGTTGCAGCCGTTAAAGCGCTGAGCAACGGTGGCGTGGACTACGCCTTCGATGCGATCGGTGTCGCCACCACAATGAGCCAGATTCTACTGGCCACGCGGCCAAACAAATGGGGCATCGGCCCCGGAGGAACTGCCGTGCTCGTCGGAGTGCCGCAGGGACCGGCAACCATTGATGCCCGCCAGCTACTTGTAGGCGAACGGGTCTTCCGCGGCTCGCTCGGCGGCTCCGGCGTGCCGGACCGCGATTTTCCGCAGTACGTGGACTGGTTCAAGGCGGGCAAGCTGCCGCTGGACAAGCTGGTCACACGCCGTTACCGCCTGGACGAAATCAATGAAGCCGTGCACGCGCTCGAGTCCGGGCAGATTTTTGGCCGCAGCATCATGGAGTACACGTAACCGCTCCTGATCAATCCTGAGAGATAGCGCTGCGGCTGCTCCTCGCTGTCGAGTTTACGTGCGCGCGGCGCTGCGCAAACAGGGAACCGTATATGCGAGTGAGTGGTTCACAGGCGAAAAAGTTGACCGTTTGCTGGCTATGGTTTACAAAGACCGGGTGTCCCAGGGCTGCATCCCCGGTTGAGGCAGCCAGAACATTGCCTGCGGCGGGCAGCCTGTCGCCGCGGTCTATGAGGAGAACGTATTGCTGAAGGCGGGACCGCCACCTGCCGAATTGCGGCCGGGGCGGCTCAACCCAGGCAGGCGCGGCCTCGGTCTCGCTCTCCTATTCGCGTCCCTGCTCTGCACTTCCAGCACGGGAGCAGCGGCGACGCGCGCTACCGTGAACGCGCCTGAAGGGCTGAATCTGCGCGATTCTCCGAACGCTGCGGCCCGCGTGATTGCCTTGCTTCCGTACGGTACCGCTGTGGATGTCGTTGGCGCCCAATCGGATGACGGCTGGGTTGAGATCAATACCAGCGGACGGCTTGGTTACGTGAAAAGCGTCTACCTTGACCTTCCTGCTACCTCGCTACGGGGCGATGCGGTCGTTGTCCCGGCAGACGGTCTGCGGCTCCGCACGGCTCCATCGCCGTCGGCCCCCACTTTGGCGACGCTTCCTGCTGGCCGTGTGGTTCACATCCAGGCCGATCCGACGCCCGACGGCTGGTACCTCGTACAAACTGTCGAAGGGCTCGGCTATGTCGATGGCACGTTCCTGCAGCCCGCAGCCACAGGCCAGGCGCCAATCCTAATCCGCTGGTACGGGCACGACTTTGACGGCGGTATCATGGCTTGCGGCGGCATTTACAGCGCCGATGATCCGATGATTTCCGCGTCGACGAGTTTCCCCTGCGGAACGCCGCTCAAAATCTGCGCCTCGGGGCACTGCGTCAATGTCGTCGTGCGCGATCACGGCCTGATGGGACCAGGTGCAATCGATCTCTCGGCCGCTGCATTTCAACGGCTGGCGCCGCTGGATACGGGCGCCCTCAACGGCACGGTGCAGGTGTTGACCGAAGCTGCATCGCGGGCCGCCACGCCGGTGAACGGCCCGGGCGCAAGCGTGCGCTAACGAGGCCGGACCCAGGACCGAACGATTATCGCTTGCGGTCCGGCCGCGCCACTGGTTGAGTTCGAGAAGCAAATGCTAAGAAGCAAAAAAGACCGAGAGGCTGCGATGGCCGGGACGTCCGTTGAATCTGGCCCGCTGGATCTGCAACGGTTGCGTGACAACACGCCCGGTTGCGCCAGGGTCATTCACCTGAACAATGCCGGGGCTGCGCTGATGCCGCAGCCGGTTCTCGATGCGGTCATTTCGCATCTCCAGCGAGAGGCCGAGATCGGCGGCTACGAGGCCAACGACGAGGCGTCGGAGCGGCGCGAGGCGATCTATCGCTCTGTCGCGACCCTCATCGGTTCACGTCCGGATGAGGTCGCCCTGGTGGAGAATGCCACCCGTGCCTTCGATATGGGCTTTCATGCGCTGCCACTGCGCGATGGGGATGTGGTGCTCGTCAGCATGGCCGACTACGGAAGCAACTATATGGCGGCACTGCGTCGGATGCGTGAACAGCAGATCGAGCTACGCGTCGTGCCAAACGACGAACGCGGACAGATCTCCATTCGGGCGCTGGCGGAGATGCTCGAAGATCCACACGTCCGCGCCGTTTCGTTGACGCACGTGCCAACCAACAGCGGCCTCGTGCAACCTGCGGAAGCGGTCGGCCGGCTAACGAAGCAGGCCGGCGCCTGGTTCATTCTTGATGCTACCCAGTCAACCGGCCAGCTTCCTATCGATGTGCAACGCATCGGCTGTGATCTTCTTGCCGCCACCGGGCGTAAGTATCTGCGCGGTCCGCGAGGGACTGGATTTCTGTATGTACGCCGCGACCGCCTCGATGAACTGGACCCTCCCTTCGTGGATGTGAGGGCCGCAGAGTGGACTTCTGCGGATAGCTACGAGTTACGGTCCGACGCGCGCCGGTTCGAGAACTGGGAGTCGAATGTAGCTGGTCTGCTGGGGCTCGGCGTGGCCGTGGACTACCAGCTCCGGCTCGGCATCGATCGAACATGGGCGCGAATTGGCCAGCTCGCCGCTCGCCTCCGGCGTGGTCTCGCTGCCATACGCAACGTAACAGTCACCGACCCGGGGGAGGTGCTATGTGGCATCTGCACGTTCACGGTGGTCGGTCTTCCGCCAGCGGATCTGAAAGAGTCGCTCGCGGCAATGGATCCCCGCATTAACGTGACTGTTTCCGGACGTAGCAGCACGCTGCTCGACATGGAAAGCCGTGGCCTGACCGCAGTCGTGCGCCCCTCGGTTCACTATTACAACTCGGAGTGCGAGATCGACCGATTTCTCGCGGTTGTCTCCGACCTCGCACCTCGGTAACACCGCGGCGTGTCTGAAACCGTTAGCAAAGCCGGGGCTCCGGCACTGCGGCGCCTTAACATACTCCTCGGGCAGCGCTGCTACGATGTATGGAGAATCAGGTATTTCCACTGATCGCCTCGCGGTGATCGGTTCAGCGCGTCCGCGCGATGTCCAGCCCAGAAACAGTAAGGAAAGTCCTCAATGGCGATCCTCTCCTCCGCGCGCCTGCAGCGAGTGAGCGCGGTCCGCAATCGGTCAGTGCATTCGCTGCCGGATCTGCCCACGCTCGTGCTTCTGCTGGCGATGCTCGCGCCGGTTGCGATCGTTTTTGGGCAACTGTCATTTTGGAACCGCTTCCAGCAGCCCTGGCCAGCCTTCCTTGCAGGGGCCCTCTGCTGCGGTCTCGTGGCGTTGAAGCGTCGCCCCGGCTGGTGGTTGCTCCTGGCGTTCGTCCTCGGCCTGCTGTTCACCACGGCGACCATGTATCGGCTCATGCCGGGTCCTGGTCTGGACCTCCGGGATCAGCAGTTCAGAGACCGACTACAACTCTGGCTGGTGCAGGCCCGCGATGGTCAGCAGGTCTACGACGATCTCGCGGTCGTCATGTGGAGCACGCTTGCCGCGTGGGCGGCGGGCATGTGGGCTGCGTGGGCGGCTCTGCGTGCCGGCTGGCATTGGCTCGTGCTCGCCGCGGGCGGCGCGGTGCTCGTCTCGAGTATCGGATACCTGCCCCACTGGCCGGCAGCGGGATTAGCGGTATACACGTTCGCCTCGTTGCTCTTCCTCGCGCTCCTTAACCACCGGCAGCTCGTGGCGAGCGCCCTCGTGCGCGGCGTGCCCAGGCAGGCGGGCGGCCGCACTGCATGGGCGGCGTACGGGACGGCGGTTGCCGCCGGCGCCCTCGGTCTGGTTGCGATCGGCTGGCTGACTCCGGCGCTTCGCTGGCAGACGCCGCCGCTGCACCGGCAGTCGGTTTCATCATCTGGCGGTGGCGTGCAGTTCTACGCTGCGGGTGGCGCCCGTACCGTTATGCACGACTTCGGGCCAAGCCTTCCGTTTGGAGGAGCGGTAGCGCTCGGCGATAGCGCCCTCGCATCCGTAGAGGCCGCCGCTCCGGGCTACCTGTTCGGCGTGGCCTACGACCATTACGATTCTCACGGCTGGGTCACGAACGCGGTTGAACAAGGGCACACCCGGCTGTCGAGCAGGTCTGCCGATTCTCCTGCGTCGTCGGGATCGGGCAGGCTCGATCTGCACCTCAGCGGCGAAAGCGCGTACCAGGACGCGCAGCCTGTCGCGGTCACTGTGCAGCCGCGTGCGGCTACATCAGTGGTGCTTGCCGCCGGCCCGCCCCTGGGAGTGGTTGCGAGTAACAGCAATCGATCCGTTAACCCAACACGCGTGACCACACGGGGTCTGCGTGGCGCACCGGCAGAGGAGGTCTCAGAACTCGTCGCGGCTGAGCCGATCCCGGCGGGCGCCAGCTATACCTCCAGGGGCCTTGTGTCGAGCGCGGCTCCCGATGCGTTACGAGCGCCCGACGGGCAGGCTCCCGACTGGGTAAGAAGCAGCTACCTGCAACTGCCACACACGCTGCCGGAGCGTGTCCGCGTGATGGCCGGGCAGCTCACGGGCGGCGCCACGACGGACTACGACCGTGCGATCTTGATCCAGAACTACCTGCGCACGCTGGCGTATGACCAG
>JBBRGK010000111.1:0-7952 GCA_038240805.1 Dehalococcoidia bacterium
GCCTCGACCAGGCGACGCTGGCGCTGCTCGATATGCACGTTGAAAACTGCGTCCTCGGCGGTGCGCCTGCGGACCCGGTGCAACTGCAACAGATCCAGCGGGCGATGCGCCTGATCGCTCGTTACGACTCATCGCCGCTGCCGGAGATGAGGGGCGGAACGGTATAGGACTCGATACCGGCCGGACATACGAGCCCGGCAGCCGCGTACTCGCTGGCCAATCGCACGGCTGCACGAATGGCCTGTGCGTCGCTGCGCCCGTGACTGATCAGGACGATGCCATTGAGGCCAAGCAGAGGGGCGCCGCCGTACTCGGCGTAGTCGATCCGGGCGCGAAGCCTCAACAATGCGGGGCGAAGCACCAGGGCCGCGAGCTTGTATTGAAGTTTCGAGGTCAGGAGCGTCCGCATCTCGCGCAGGATGAATTCGGCCGTGCCTTCTGCGGTCTTAATTGCAACGTTGCCGGTGAAGCCATCGGTGACGACCACGTCCGCTATATCGTGCGTGAGGTCTTTGCCCTCGATATTGCCGACGAAGTTCAGGCCGGGGCTAGCCGCGAGCAGGTCGAACACTTCGCGCGCGAATTCACTGCCTTTCCCCTGCTCTTCGCCGATGTTCAACAGTCCAATCCTCGGGTTTTGAACGCGCAAGACCTGCTGCGCGTAGGCGTGGCCCAGATAAGCGAACTGGACCAGATAGGTCGGCTTCGAGTCAGCATTCGCGCCGACGTCCAGTAACAGAAAGCGCCCGCGGGAGTTCGGGAAAACCGTTCCAAGCGCCGGGCGATCAACGCCGCGAAGCCGGCCCAGAGTTAGCGTAGCGAGCGCCATCACGGCACCGCTGTTTCCCGCGGATACAAACGCCGCCGCAGTGCCGTCTTTCACCAGATGCGTGCCAACGGAGATGGACGATCCGCGGCGCTGTCGCATGGCCGATGAGACGTGCTCATCCATTGCGACAACATCTGAGGCGTGCACGACTTCTACTCCCGACGGCAAACGCCCGGCAGCAGAAAGCTCGGCCCGAATGGCCTTTTCATCACCGACGAGAGTGATTGGAATACCGTAGTCCCGAGCCGCCGATAGGGCTCCCGCAACAACTGCTGCGGGGGCATTGTCGCCGCCCATGGCATCAACAGCGATGCGGAATTCAGTCATCCTGCAAAGCTTACACGATGACCGCATGCGGCCCGGCCGGGCGTCGCGCCAGTTCGGCGACCACTATCATGCGCTCGCTGCTGCTGTCGAACGGGCCAAGTTCGTAGTCGCCATACCTGCAACACTCCACCAGTCCTGTCAGACGCAGTAGCAGCCCCATTTCGGCAGGGAAAACAAAGCGCAATACGTACTCAACCATATGCCGCCGAACGCCGCCATCGGCGGCAAGCTCCTCAAAGATGTCGGTTACGGTGCGCGTTTGCGTGGCGAAATCTGACCGGTAACTGGAAAAACGACTTACGTGACCTGCCCCAACGGACCTGGACCAATCCAGAACAAGCGGGCTGGCTCCCGGATCCCAGTTTCCCCAGTCGCCGGCAGGCCCAGGAAGGTCGATCGCTATCCTGCCATCCGGCGCAAGGCGCTCCGACCAGGCACGGAGCGCCGCTAGCTGTTCATCCCCCGAAGAGAGATGCAGAAATGTATCGAGGGCGCACAGGATGAGGCCAAAGCGGCCGGAGGTAATGGGCGCAACCATCTGGTCTTGATGAAACTTAATCGCAAGGGCGGCGTGCTCCTCGACTTTGCGACGGGCCACGGCAAGCATAGCGGGAGAGCGGTCAATCCCTACAACTCTGAGGCCGCGTTTCGCCAGTTCGATCGCGACGCGACCGGTACCTGTGCCGGCATCCAGTACGGGCGCATAGACTCGGCGAGCGAACGCTTCGTACATGTCGATATCTGCATCGAAGCCGTCCGTGGCGAGGTCGTAGAAAGGAGCTATCTGGTCGTACGGGTCGTCCGCCCGCATCGCATCGGCCTCTGCCACGAAATCCTGCTCTTGAAAGTGAGCCCCGCTCGCGGAAGGCTGAATTGTCGAGTTGGCAGGGTCACTCATGGCCGGGGTCGCCGGGAAGCAGTGGCGTAGTAAACGCTCGTCCGACATCGCTGAGATCGGGACCGAGCAGATCGTCGCCCTCGGGAACCACGCCCTGTTCCACCCATGTCACGAGATCGGCGAAGCCGCGGGTCAGTTCGTCAGGAGTGAACTGGCAGTGATCGGGCCTGCGGATCGCCCGTTGCACCAGCAGGTTTCCCGCGCCAGCGGCATCGACGGTGCGACGGTAGCTTTGTTCGAGGCTGATGGGCACGAAGTGGTCTCCGGTCGTGTGCAGGGTCAGCAGTGGCGCCTGCAGACGCCCCGTGCGCGGCGCGAAGTCGGGGTGAGTCACCGCGTTCCTGGAGGCCGGATCGGCTGGAATACGTATCACCTGTGCGTTCAACCCACGGTCATCAACGCCGAAGCCTGCATCGACATGATATTGAACTCCTGTGTTCGTGCCCGCTCGGGTGGCAACCGTGGGATGCAATGGATCGTCGGTTGCAGCCAGATCGAAATTTGGGCCGCGTCGATCGATGAAGCCTTCATGACGCCAGGGCCGCTCGCCGCCGGTCAGGTACTTGATCGTCGATTCAAATGCTTTTCCCGTGCGCGAGGGGTCCGAAGCCGGTCCAAACGCAGGCAGTACGCCAGTTCGTATCGCCTGTCGGTATGTGGTGACGTCGGTGATCGGAAAGAGAGAGGTGGAGGAAAAGAACGACCCCAGCGCGACATAACTGGCGATGTAATCGAGTTCTTCCACACCTGCGACTACGCCGCACTCCGAGAAGCCGCCTGCGAACAGTTCCGGATGTTGCTCCATTGCCGAGACAACGACGTGTCCGCCCATGGACGTTCCGTCGATGTATGTCCGCGCCGGCGCGGCTACCTCCTGTACGAAAAGTTCACGGAGGGCGAGTGTTTCCGCGAGCCCCTGGTCGGGGTTGTAGCCGATACCGCTATAGCTGGACGCCGCCCATGCGAACCCGTGTTCGACGAAGTACTGACGCAGTGGCGGCGTTTGAACGAAGAGGATCGGATCATTGCCGACATAGCCGTGTGCGTATAGCACGAGGCTGCCGTTCCAGTCGCGTGGAACCTCTATTTCGTACGCAGCGCCGCCGAGCGTTCCGTACAGCGCCCTGGCACCGGCCAGAGGCTCGAACTTCGGGTCGGCAATGATGAACCCGGTGGCAGCAGGCGCCGCAACAGTCGTTCCTGTGGACTGTCCAGCCGGTGTTGCCGTCGGCTGCGTTTCTTGCGCGACCGTCGCGTCGGGCAGTCTCGTAGCGATGGCGGTGACAGCGGTCCCCGGTTGCGAATGACCGCGACTCGTGCACGCCGGACCCATCAGCAGCAGCGCTGCCGCAGCCGCGATCAGAACCGAACGCCCGTATCCCATACCACCCCGCCGCACACCCTGGTCTGGCGCCGAACCCGCGGTGCCGATGCCTTCTTCATCGTAGACCACCACCCGGCTGACACTGTAATCCGCGTTGACCAGTCCAGAGGATGCGCCATATGCTACCTCCCGCCGGTCGGCTGGCTGGCGAAAGCGCGAGAGGGTAGTCTATGGACCTGAAGCAGTTCATCCGCGATATACCGGATTTCCCCCAGGCAGGCGTACTCTTTCGAGACATCACACCTCTCCTGCGCAACCCGGTCGCCTTCCGCGATGCGCTCGATCGGTTTACAGAGCGGCTGAAAGACTCCGGCGTTGATGCAATTGTGGGAATCGAGTCGCGTGGCTTCCTCTTCGGTACACCGCTGGCAGATCGTCTGGGCATCCCTTTTGTGCCGATCCGTAAGCCGGGCAAGCTCCCAGCCCCGAGAATGAGCATCGAATATACGCTTGAATATGGTTCGAGCCAGCTAGACATTGCCCATGATGCCTTGAGTGCGGGACAGAGAGCCGTCATCGTTGACGACGTGCTTGCGACCGGCGGCACGGCCAATGCGGCCGCCAAACTGGTGGAGCTGGTGGGGGGACAGGTACACTCGCTGCAGTTCCTGATCGAGCTCGATTTCCTCAGGGGCCGCGAAAAGCTGGATGGGTACACGGTCGAAACACTGATTCACTACTGACCGGACGCGTGTGTGCTACGGCCTCGAACAACGGCAGTTATCGCAACGCTGGTTGCACTCTGCGCTTTCGGACTGTATCTGGCCACGATGGCGCCGAGCATTGTCTGGGCGTTCTCAGGGGAGGACAGTGGCGACCTCGCCGCTGCCGTCGCGACCTGGGGAATCCCGCACCCGACCGGCTATCCGCTGTACATTTTGCTCGGCGGTCTGTTTTCGCACCTCATACCGATCGGCCAACTTGCCTTCCGGCTCAACCTCATGTCCGCCTCATGCACTGCGGCTGGCTGCGCTCTCGTATTTCTGACCGTTCTGCGGCTCGGCGGGCGCCGGGCAGATCTGAAGCCCGCGGTCCTGTACATCGCCGCTGCCTGCGCAGCGCTGGCGCTCGCTACATCCCGCACTATCTGGACGCAATCGATCATCACGGAGGTGTACGCGCTCGAACTGCTGTTCAGCGCTGCGATCGCGTTCCTGCTTGCCAGCGACCTCCATGACCGCCGCCAGCTTTACTTGCTCGCATTCGTTGCTGGCCTCTCGCTCACCCATCACACGACGATCGTCTTTTCGCTTGCCGGCGCGGCGGCTGCAGTGTCACTGCGATGGCGGAGGCGTCTCCTGGACCCCGCGCTGCTGCTGAGGCTGGCCGCTTTGTTCGCGCTGCCGCTGCTGCTGTATCTGCTGCTCCCCTTGCGGGCCTCCCAGCATCCAGCGTCCAACTGGGGTGATCCGTCCTCAGCTGGCCGCTTCATCGATGTTGTGACGGGAGCGCCGTACCGCTACCTCATCGATCACAACCTGTTGCATGCGGTCAGAGCCGTGCCTGCAGTTTTGCGGCTGGCCTTCAGCCAGTTCGCCTGGTGGGTCATTCCGATTGCCGTGTACGGTGCAGTGAGCCTTTTCGAAAGCGATAATCCGTACGTTCTGTACCTGGTAGTCGTGGCCGTACTATCCGCCGGCTTTCTCTCTGGCTACCACGCCGCCGGTCGGGAGGTGTACCTGCTCCAGGCATATGTTGTCGTGTCGATCGGCTTCGGATACGGGCTGATCGTTGCGGCACGTCTCATCTCAGATGCCATGCACGATGGCAGCCCGCGAAGGCTGACATGGATGTTTGGAGTGTTCGGACTTGCAACCGTCGTACCCTGGGCGGTGATGGGGCTTCACGACTTCAACCTTCGGCACGACTGGCAGGCCCTGACCTATGCCGAGAACACGCTCTTTACAGCCCCGCCGGGGGCGACAATTTTCACCGACACGGATGAGAAAACGTTCGCCCTATGGTATGTCCAGCGCGCCCTGCATGATAGGCGGGATGTAACCGTGGTGGATACCCGCTTTCGCGACCCCGAGCACCAGCGCTGATCCGCCGGCAAGGCCTGCCGAAAACAATGCCCGCCTGAAATCAAGACCTGATCCTGTATCATAGGCGAGCCTCGCGTCCCAGTCTGAGAGCAGGATGTGCAGGCAAGGAGCACCAATGCTCGCGCAGCGCACCAACGTGTTCACCGAGTCGGTTATCCGGGAAATGTCGCGCCTGGCAGGGGAGTACGGGGCAGTCAATCTAGCTCAGGGTTATCCCGATTTCCCCGCCCCCCGCGCCATCAAAGACGCAGCTATCGCCGCCATCGAAGTGGATCACAACCAGTACGCGATTACATGGGGCTCGATCAACCTGCGCGAGGCGATCTCCCGGAAAGCCGCCAGCTTCAACAAGATTGAAGCGATTCCTGACCGGGACATCACCGTCACCTGCGGCGCCACTGAAGCGATGATGGCGGTCATGCTCGCACTGATCGAACCGGGCGACGAGGTCGTCGTCTTCGAGCCCTTTTACGAGAACTATGTGCCCGATGCCGCGATGTCCGGCGCAAAGTTAGTTTTCGTGCCGCTTCGCCCGCCGCAGTATCGTTTCGATCCCGCCGACCTTCGCAGCGCTTTTGGCCCGAAAACGAGGGCGATCGTCGTCAACACGCCGCACAACCCGACCGGCAGGGTTTTCGATAGAACAGAGCTCGAAGCGATCGCTGCCCTCTGCCGCGAGTTCGATGTCCTTGCAATCACCGACGAGATCTACGAGCACATCATCTTCGATGGCCGTGAGCACATCAGCCTGGCGACCCTGCCTGACATGGCCGAGCGGACGATCACGATCAGCGGCTTTTCAAAGACTTTTAGCGTCACCGGCTGGCGCGTCGGCTATGTCATCGCCCGCCCGCCATGGAGTGATGGCATCCGCAAGGTTCACGACTTCTTGACCGTTGGCGCTCCGGCGCCGTTGCAGGAGGCCGCCGCCACGGCGCTGACCTTCGGCCAAGAGTTCTACGACGACCTGCGCACCGGCTATGAACAAAGACGCGCCCAGCTGCTCAACGCGCTGCAGCAGGTCGGCTTCGGCTGCGTGGAGCCGGAGGGCGCCTACTACATCATGGCTGATATCCGGCCGCTCACGCAGATGGACGATGTCAGCTTCGCGCGCCACCTGATCGAAAAGGTGGGCGTGGCGCCGGTGCCGGGCAGCAGCTTTCATAACGATAAAGAGCTTGGCCGCAGCTACATCCGTTTCACGTTCAGCAAGAGCGAGGCGACGCTCGCAGAGGCCGCTCGACGGCTGAAGGTGCTCCACGCCTGAGCGGTGCCCCGGCCGTTTTGAAGACGCACATTCAAAGACTTACGGAGGAGGTCCTGGACATGGCCCGAGTGCAAACCTCGATCGAACGGAACCTGGCGATGGAGCTCGTCCGCGTCACGGAAATCGGCGCTCTGAACGGGGCGCGCTGGATGGGCATGGGCGACAAGAACAAGGCCGACGACGCGGCAGTGCAGGGAATGCGCCTGGCTTTGCAGTCAGTTGACATGGATGGAACCGTGGTCATCGGCGAAGGCGAAAAGGACGAGGCGCCGATGCTGTATATCGGCGAGCGGATCGGCAACGGCCAGCCGCCAGCCGTCGATATCGCAGTAGATCCGATCGACGGCACCAGGCTGACATCACTCGGACTGCCGGGAGCGATCTCAGTGGTGGCGTTGACCGGACGCGGAGCGATGTTCGGGATCAAAGAAATCGTGTACATGAATAAGATCGCCGTCGGTCCCGACGCCGTCGGCTCGATTGATATCAAGGCCTCCCCGAGCCAGAACCTACGCTGGATCGCGAAGGCGAAGCGCTGTTCCGTCGACGATCTCACGGTCTGCATTCTGGACCGCCCACGTCACCAGGACCTGATCGACGAGGTGCGCCGTGCGGGCGCCAGGATCAAGATGATCCCGGACGGCGACGTGGCAGGCGGCATCTCGACCGCACTTGGCGATACCGGCGTCGATGTGCTGATGGGCGTCGGCGGCGCTCCTGAGGCTGTCCTGACTGCCGCTGCGCTGCGCTGCCTCAAAGGCGAAATTCAGTGCACGCTCTGGCCCCGCGACGAGGCCGAACGGCGGGCGGCGACGGAGGCTGGTTTCGATATCGAGAAGGTGTATTCCACCGACGACTTGATCGGCACCGGCGATGTCTTCTTCGCAGCTACCGGGGTTACTGACGGCGACCTGCTGAAGGGCGTGCGATATTTTGGCGGCGGTGCGACCACGCACTCTCTCGTGATGCGATCATTTTCCGGCACCGTGCGATGGATCACCTCACGTCACGATTTCCAGCTTCTATCGAAGGTGACTGTGGCTGGAACTGAAGTTGAGGCACAGTTCGATCGGGCATAAACCCGACGATCGAGGGTTATACAAAGAGACTTGGGGCCAGGTTCGAGTGAACCAGGCCCCAAAAAGATATACGAAATCGGACCGGCTAAAACTTGCCGACGAGATCCCACACGCGGGTGATAA
>JBBRGK010000112.1:0-7938 GCA_038240805.1 Dehalococcoidia bacterium
ATCGAGCGATTCTGTATCCCCTGCGTGAGCGGGTAGACGGGAACGAGGCGGCCTGTATGGATCGCCTGCTCGATATCGCTTCCTTCCTCGATGATCTCCCACTCAGGGTTCTGCATCTGGCGCTGACCGTTGAAGCTGGAGACACGTCCGCTCAGGGTGACGCGCTGATTGGTCTTCAGTTTTTGCGCCGGGTACGGGTTGTTGAAAAAGATGACCTGCATATTTCCGGTTTCGTCACCGACGATCAGATCGCTCGATTTCCGCACCGTTCGCACAACGGCGATGGCGGTTGAGCTCCACACCCGTGCCACGACTGTCTGCTGCTCACCGTGTTGCAGGGCGCTGATCGGGACCACCCGCGAGTAGTCGTCGAATCGATGCGGGAAGTGGTAAAGCAAATCCCGAATCGTCGTAATACCGAGCTTACTGAACGCCTCAGCCCGGTTTGAACCAACGCCAGGCAGCCGCGTGACCGGGGAGTCCAAACCGGATACTGGCTCGCCCTTTCCTGTCTTTCTTGCGAGGGTAGGCGTCGTTCGACGCAGGCGCGCGGCTCTTGGCCTAACATCGGTCGGCGCCATTGGCGCGAGCTTTGCCGGAGCCCTCGCTGAGACAACGGCAGCGGCGGCAGGTGCATTGGATGGACCTGCGGCCTCAGGCAGCAAAATCGGCGTCGAAGCCAGCCCGAGCACGGACTCTATCCACGTGCGCCGCGCATCCGGGCTCAGCGATGCGTAAGACCGGTTGCCCAGCAGCTTGACCGCTGTGTGCACGGTGGGGGCGGGCGCCCCGGCGGGAGGCGATAAAAGGTTACGCAGCAGCGAATCGACGCCGCCGATCACCGCCGAATCAGAGCAGCCGCGGGCGCGTTCGAACTGCAGGATTCGCCGCAGGCGATCAGCCGCAGATACCCGTTCAACCGCCATAACAGCTCAACCGGCTTCTGAAACCCGCTGAATCGTGATCGCACCGAGGCCGTTCGGCCCCGCGTACGCGCCGACCACTGGGCCGATCCAGCCGACTTCGATTGGCACATCCGGCAGCGCCGCTTTCAATCGCGCCGCGAGGTGGGCAGCGTCGTCCTCACAGCCGGTGTGCTCCAGAATGACTCGATCGAGTTCAGCGGTTGACGTCACGATTTCAAACAATCGGTCGATGCCGCGTTGCCTGGTGCGCACGCGTTCGAGCGGCGTCACTTCACCGCCCTCGATCCGCACCAGAGGCCGGATCTTCAGCAGGCCACCGACTAGTGCCTGTGCCCGCCCAATCCTGCCACCCCGGCGTAGATACTCCAGCGTGTCGAGCATGATCGTGATCTGGTGCCGGGGAATGAGGCGGCTGGCGGCCTCAGCGGCCTGGAGCGCCGTGCCGCCGCCGGCCGCCACCTCCGCTGCCGCCCTTGCGAGCATGCCGAGTCCGCCGGAGACGGTGAGGCTATCAAGCGTGTATACGATGCAGCCAGGCGGCGGTTCACTCGCAGCCAGACGAGCTGAGCCGAGCGTGCCTGACAGCTTTGAGGAGATTGTGATGCAGAGGATCTCCGTGGCGCCGAGGGCAGCGAGATCTGCATAGACCTGCTGAAACCTGCCAGCAGACGGTTGCGACGTACGTGGAAACCCGCGCTCCGCAACGAGCCGGCGGTAGAACTCCGGAGAGCTGATTTCGACGTGATCAAGCAGTGCCTCTTGACCGAAAAAGACGGTGAGTGGCACCACGGTGATGCCAAGTTCACGGGCTACTACGTCCGGCAGATCTGCGGTGCTGTCGGTGACGATTTGCAGTGCCATGCGGGGCGATCCTATTCAACGGAGAGGATGTAGTCATAGAACGGTTGCCCGCCCGCAATCGTCTCGACCTCCTGGTGAGGGAAGCGCTCATGGAGCCGCACCTGGAGGACCGTCACCCGCTCCTGCTGCACACTCGCTCCATAGTACAGCGCGACTGCTGCGCCGGGCGCTGGAGCGAGGCGCTGCAGCGCCGTCAGGAGCGTCTCTTCGGGAGAGTCACCGGTCACGGCAAGCACGTCATCGATCAGGCCGATTGGCTCGCCCTCTTTTACGGAGACGCCGTTCAACTGCACGGGACGCGCGGCGCGTGTTACTTCCACCGTCCGTACAGCACCCGCCGCGCTCTGCATGGCAATCACGTTCTCTTTGAGACCCTTCTCTTCGTTGAAGGCGAGCAATGCAGACAGTCCCTGCGGTATTGAGGTTGTCTTTAGAACGGCGACCTCTCGTCCGGCAAGCTTCGCCGCCTGTTCGGCCGATAGGATCACGTTTTTGTTGTTCGGCAGCACGATGACCTGTGCCGACCCCGTCTCTTCGATCGCAGTCAGAATCTCCTTGACGCTCGGATTCATTGACTGGCCGCCGTCCACGATCCGGGAGGTGCCGAGACTGCCCGCGATTTCGGTAAAGCCTCGCCCCGATATCACAACGACGGTCGAAATCACGGGAACTGCGAGCGTTGGAGTCGCCGGCCTCGCGTCATCCCTGGTCGGTGAGGCGCCGATGTCCCCGGTAAATCGGTCGTACTGAGCCTGCATGTTGTCGATTTTGATCCCGGCCAGAACGCCCAGCCGGGTTCCATGCTTGAGCGCCTCCCCCGGGTCGTCGGTATGGATGTGCACGCGGAGTGCGGTGGCATCGCCGACTACGAGGATCGAGTCGCCGATGGCTCTCAGACGCTCACGGATCGAGGCAGGATCGAGGGTCGGAGCAGAAAGCACATATTGAGTGCAATAACCGAAAGGCGATCCTGAACCATGCGTCGCGGCCGTTCCCTCCAGCCATTCGGGGCGAATAGCCTCGATCGCATGACCGCTCTCCGGCTGCAATTCACCACGCAGGAACCGGACGGCTCCCTCAAGAATCACGACGAGCCCGTAGCCGCCGGAATCGACCACGCCTGCCTGCTTGAGAACTGGGAGCAGGTCGGGCGTCTGAGCCAGCGCCCTGCGGGCGCCTGAAAGGGCAGCTTCCAACACTGAACGTGGCTCGGCGCCCTCCGCCTTTTCCGCTGCTTCTGCTGCAGCGCGGACGACGGTGAGGATGGTGCCCTCAACAGGGTGTTCGAGCGCGGCGTAAGCGGCCAGACTGCCGGCCGCGAGCGCTTTCGCAATAGCGGGGCCATCGAGCCGTTCCATGGCTGCCGTCGCCTCTGCGAACCCTCGCAGAATCTGCGAGAGGATGACGCCTGAATTGCCGCGCGCGGCCATGAGCGCGTTCCGTGCGAGTGCAGCTGTGACCTCACCGGCGGATTGCTCGCCCGTGGATGGCGGATCTATCGTCCCTCTGAGGGTGTCCGCCATGTTGCTGCCGGTATCGCCGTCCGGCACAGGGAAGACGTTTATGGCGTTGATAGCCGCTGCGTTTTGCTCAAGCCAGGCCGCAGCAGCCGCGAACAATTCGCGGATCTGCGCACCGGTGAGCGGGCTGTTGTCGTGCGGATCCGCAGTCAACACGGACTTTTCGGAAGGCCGATCTGCATCCCCGCCTGTGCTCACCGCCAGGGTTCTCCGGACAGCGGAACGCCTCCGCGCTTGTTCGGCCCGGCGGCGCATGCTACCATTCTGTCATCCTGCGAGGGCCGATGCTGCCCGCAAAAGTTGAGGATTCTCACGTGGCTTCTGGACTCTGTGACGTGTGCGGCAAGCATACATCGTTCGGCCGCAACATTCGCCATAAGCACTCAGGACGGTGGGAGCGCAAAGCTCCGGCGACGAGCCGGACCTACAAACCTAACGTTCATAAGCAGGTGATCGCGACCGTCGCTGGCCCGATCCGCCTGAATATCTGCACCCGCTGCCTGCGCACGACCACAAAGGTACGCGCCTGAGAGTCCCTCGGCGTCTCAAAGCCCGGCCTCAGTGGCCGGGCTCTTTTCTTGTCTGCTTTACCCGTTGCGGATCCGAATCGTCAATTTTTCGTCGAAGGCCGCTGATGGCGTCCGCGATTCCGCCGGCGTGGCCGAAAATTGCTGTTCCCGCCACGAGCACCGTTGCACCGGCGCTCACCGCATCGGACACCGTGGTCCCATCGATCCCGCCATCCACCTCCAACTCGATGTCGAGTCCAAGCGCATCGATCATTCGCCTCGCTTCACGAAGCTTCGGAAGTGCGAGCGGTAGAAATTTCTGGCCGCCCCAGCCGGGGTCGATGCTCATCACGAGCAAGAGGTCAATATCCGGCAGTATCCAGCGCAAGTGATCCAGCGGAGTGGCGGGGTTGATCGCAACACCGGCCCGCATTCCGGCCGCCTTGATCTGATGAACCACGCGATGCAGGTGGAGACATGCTTCGGCATGTACCGTCACTATGCTGGCACCGGCTTCCCTGAATGCGTAAATCAGGTGCTCGGGCTCGCTGACCATCAGATGCAAATCGAGTGGCAGCGTGGTACTGCGATGAACCGCCTCGGCGATCAATGGCCCGAGCGTTAGATTGGGCACGAACTGGCCGTCCATCGCATCAACGTGAATGTAGTCGGCGCCGGCGTTTTCAGCCTCCTTCACCTGCTCGCCGATGCGGGCAAAGTCGGCCGCGAGAATAGATGGCGCGATCTTCAGCTGGCTACTCACGCTTGCCCTTCCCTCCGGTCGCGCTGCGCCACTTACCGCCGCCTGCAGGAAGGTCTGCTGCGCTTGCCGGGTCCCCGGGAGGGCCGTCCCCATCCTGGTCCGCCAGGCCGGCAAAGCCTTCGACATACTCCGGCAGATCCTCGTTGAGCCATGTGTGCCCGCTCTCGATTTGCTGGCGCACCCGGACTCTCGCTGTGCCTCCGGGTACATCCCGGCCGTCCACCGAGCTCTCGAGGTCGATGCCAAGCACCGACTCGTCGAATCGATCGGAAAACTGCAGGTACTCGGCCAGCGTTAGCTCCCCGAACTCCTTGCCGTTTGACTCGGCGTACCGAACCAGCTTGCCTACAACAGTGTGCGCCTCTCGGAACGGCATATTCTTTCTTACGAGGTAGTCGGCGATGTCCGTCGCGAGCGAGTAGCCAGCACCCGCCGCCTCCCGCATCCGCTCTTTATGCCATGTGAGCGCTGGAAGCATCTGCGCAAACACTTCCAGCGTCGTGACGATCACGTCTGCCGAATCGAGCAGGGGTCCTTTGTCCTCCTGCATATCGCGGTTATAGGTGAGCGGCAGACCTTTCATCAGCGTCAGAGCCGCCATGAGATTGCCGTAAATCATACCGGTCCGACCACGAGCCAGTTCGGCTACGTCGGGGTTTTTCTTCTGGGGCATGATGCTTGAGCCTGTGGCGAACCCGTCGTCGAAGGTCACGAAGCCAAACTCGCGGGTTGACCAGATGATCAGCTCTTCCGACAGGCGTGAGATGTGCATCATGCAGATCGAGGCGGCGCTGTGGAACTCGATCACGAAATCGCGGTTCGAGACCGCGTCCATGCTGTTGGCGGAGATCCGCTCGAATCCGAGGGCGGCGGCGGTCGCCTCCCGATCGAGCGGATAGGGCAGACCGGCAAGCGCGCCGCTGCCGAGCGCGGATTCGTTCGCCTGGTCGGCAACCTCGAAGAACCGCCACAGGTCACGGCGAAACATCTCAAAGTAGGCCATCAGGTGGTGGGCCAGAACAACAGGTTGCGCCAGCTGCATGTGGGTGTAACCGGGCATGATCGTGTCCAGATGCTGCTCGGCCATCTCGATGATCACGGTTTGCAGATCGGCGAGCAGCAGGACGATCTGCTGGGACACCATCCGGACAAGCATCCGGAAGTCCGTTACCACCTGATCGTTACGCGAGCGGGCGGTATGCAGGCGTCCAGCGGCAGGTCCGATGCGCCGCTCCAACTCGGCTTCGACGTTCATGTGAACGTCTTCGAGGTCGTCGCGAAGTTCGAACGTTCCGTTAAGCGCATCCGTCGCTATCGACGCGAGACCATCGATGATCTTGCGGACATCCCGAGCATCAACGATCTCCTGTGCGCCGAGCATCGTTGCGTGGGCAATTGAGCCAGCGATATCGAAAGGAAGCAGCGCCTCATCCTGCCCGATCGAAGACGTATATGCCTCCACCAGCGGATTCGTCTGCTTCTCGAAGCGTCCACCCCAGCGCTTGTCGTCGGCGGCTCCGGTAGCACGGACCGGTTTGGCCTGTGGCCGCGAGTCCTCACGCCTCTTACGAGCCATGTATCACCTCTGAACTTCTGTGTTTTATTCGTGCGCCCGGCTTGCAACCCGACGGCGACACCGGCGGTGAACCCCGCAGTAGTCGCGTTGGGGGTGTATCGACATCATCGCGCCGTTCGCACCATCGCTCAACGACCGCGCATGCGGACAGCTGGCCACTTGACGGTTGGCACAGACTGCATAGGCTGTGAATTGATACCGCAGTCTCTCGAGGGGCTGCGTCTGGCCAGGCCTATCCGGAGAAATGGAGAACAAGCCGTGGAATCACCGATGCTCGTTTCCGATTTTCTGCGCCGCGCCGTCGAACTGTACGGCGACCGCGAGGGGATCGTCTGTGGAGAAGAACGTTTCACCTACCGTCAGTTCCAGTCGAGGGCGAACCGGCTCGCAAATGCACTGGCAGATATGAACGTGGCAAAAGGCGATCGGGTCGCCATTCTCAGCCCGAACTGTCACAGGTTTCTGGAAGCGTTCTACGGCGTGACGGCGGTGGGGGCGGTGCTCGTTCCGTTGAACTACCGGCTCGTGCCGTCGGATTTCACCTACATCGTCAACCACGCGGGCGCCAGTATATTCCTCGTTGATGAGGAGCTCACGGAGGTCGCCGACGAGATTCGTCCGGAACTGAACACCGTACGCGAGTACGTCATGCTCGGTGGCGCCGCGCAGTCGGGTTGGAAATCATATGAGAGTTTGCTCGACGGCGCGGACGACTCTGCGCCTGCGGACGCCGGACTGACTGAGACTGATCTGGCGACGATCAACTACACGTCCGGCACGACAGCGAGGCCGAAGGGCGTGATGATGACCCATCGCAATCTCTACGCCAACGCGTGGAACTCAATCGCGCATCTGCATATCACTCACGACGATGTCTTGTTGCACACGCTCCCGATGTTCCATGCGAACGGCTGGGGAACACCGTTTTCCGGAACGGGCATGGGGGTTCGCCATGTCGTGCTTCGCAAGATCGACGGGGCGGACATCTTTCGGCTGATCCAGGATGAACGAGTCACCTGGGCCTGCATGGCGCCTGCAGTACTCAGCACCGTGCTCAACTTCCCGGACAAACAGCAGTATTCTCTCAGCACACGCCCTCGCCTGGTGGTTGCCGGGGCGCCGCCGCCCGCCGCTTTCATCAAGCGGCTGTATGAGGAGCTTGGATGGGAGTTCATCCAGGTATATGGCCTTACTGAGACAGCTCCGTTTTTGACTATCTCCGTCTTGCGGCCGGACATGCGCTCTCTGCCGCTGGACGAACAGTGCCAGATTCTGGCGAGGGCCGGTGTGCCGATGATCGGCGTTGAGCTGCGCATTGTCGATCAGCACGGAGCGGATGTGGCGCCGGACGATGAGGAGGTGGGCGAAGTTGTCACCCGGGCCAATGTGGTGATGAAAGGCTACTGGCGGCAGCCGGCTGAGACAGCGAAGGCGATCGTAGACGGCTGGTTTCACACAGGGGATCTGGCAACGATCAACCGCGACGGGTTCATCAATATCGTGGATCGCGCCAAAGACGTGATCATCTCGGGTGGCGAGAACATTTCCTCGATCGAAGTCGAGGACGCACTCTACAAACACCCTGGGGTGCTCGAGTGCGCCGTGATCGGCGTCCCCAGTGAGAAGTGGGGCGAGACGCCCAAAGCCCTGATCGTGCCCCGTGAGGGTGCACGGCCTTCAGAAGCAGAGATCATCGCATTTTGCAAGGAACGGATGGCCCACTTCAAGGCCCCTACGAGTGTTGAGCTGATCGAAAAGCTTCCGCGTACTGCCACTGGCAAAC
>JBBRGK010000113.1:0-7871 GCA_038240805.1 Dehalococcoidia bacterium
GGACCGGTGGGCGGATCGAAAGCGGTCAGCGTGCCCGAAGAGGGCAACGTGCTGCCGTCGGCGTTCATCGTCTCCATGTTTACGCGCACCTGAATGGCGAACCCACGCAGCGCGGGCACCTCGTGCTGGCGCAGAGCCAGCGATTCGAGCGTGGCGCCGCCGGCAAGTTCGAGCTGCGTGCGGACGAGGTCGATTCCCGTCACATCCACGGTGACGGTGTGTTCGACCTGCAGCCGTGGATTGGCTTCGATGAACACGAACGACGCCGCGTCTTCCGGCAGCGAGAGATCGACCAGGAATTCGAAGGTGCCGATGTTGTCGTAGCGGACGGCGCTGCCGAGCTGCACCGCTGCGGCGAGAATGCGCTGCCGCAGGCCGGGAGACAGGCCCGGCGACGGCGCGATTTCCACCAGCTTCTGGTGACGTCGCTGGATGCTGCAGTCACGCTCGCCAAGCTGGGACACTGCGCCGGAGCCGTCGCCGATAAGCTGGACCTCGATGTGCCGGGCGCTACGCAGCAGTCGTTCGACGTACAGGTCGCCGTTGCCAAACGCCGCTTTTGCCTCCGACCGGCAGCGCTCAAAAGCGTCCGCAAGCTCTTCCGGCCGCTCAACGACCCGTACTCCACGGCCGCCACCGCCGGCGATAGCTTTGATGATCATTGCGTCGCCTTCTGCCAGCGATGCAAAGAACTGCCGGGCCTGTTCAACGCTGGCCGGTTCCTGGCTGCCGGGCAGCACGGGCACACCCGCCGCCGTAGCCGCTGCGCGTGCCTGGACTTTGTCGCCGAATAACTCAAGTAGTTCGACGCGCGGGCCGACAAAAGTAATTCCTGCCTCAGCGCAGCGCCGGGCGAAAGCGGCGTTTTCACTCAGAAAGCCGTAGCCGGGGTGGATCGCGTCGCAGCCCGCCTCTCTGGCGACCTCGACGATCTGTTCGCCATCAAGGTAGGCGCCAGCGCCGGAGCCACGCAGTGCTAGTGCGTCATCCCCCTGGAGTGCGTGTAACGACCCGGCATCGTCCTCTGAAAAGATACTGACCGTTCTCATGCCGAGCTCGGCTGCGGCGCGCAGGATGCGCACCGCTATCTCTCCGCGGTTGGCGACCAGAAGACAGGCTGGCAGCATGAGTTCCCTCTTGTAACGCATTTAGCGTGTTTAGCGTGACCAACGTAATCGATTACCGGAGTTGACCTGCTGGCAAGCGTTCGGCCGTTCAGGCGCCGGGCTGCATCTGGCTCTCGCTGCCCCCGCTGTGCGGCGGCGGTGCAGCACGCGGCAGAGAAAGCGTAAAGGTTGAGCCGGCTCCCGGCGCGGAATCGACGGCCAGTTCTCCGTCGTGAGCGCGCACGAGATCGTAGGCGATCGAGAGTCCCAGCCCTAATCCCGGCGTACCATGCTCGATATTGGCGGCGCGCTGGAAGGGCGCGAAAATGCGTGCCTGGTCCTCATTCGGGATGCCGATGCCTTCGTCACGAACGGCGACCCGAACCATGTCTGCATCGCCACTGACCGTGACCGTGATTCGCGAACCCTGGGGTGAGTACTTGCGGGCGTTCTGCAGCAGGTTAACGACTACCTGTTCGAGCCGAATCTCATCCGCCAGCACCCACAGCCCGGCATCCGGCACGATGCAGATGATCTCCCTCTCAGGCTCAAGCATCTGCTCAGCTTCGATAATGCGCTGGATCAGGTCTGGGAGCAGCAGGAGAACCGGCTCCAGTGGCATCTGGCCGCTGGTTAGGCGCGACACGTCAAGAAGGTCGCCGATCAGGTGATTGAGCCGGGATGCCTGCCGCTCAGCGAGCCGAAGCCCCTCAAGCACGGCTTCCCTTGAAGCGTCGCGCTGCAGCCGCCGCTGACTGAGCTGCAGCTGGGCTTTGAGCGTGGTGAGAGGGGTGCGCAACTCATGTGAGGCCGTCGACAGAAACCGGTCGCGCACCTGGATCGCCTCCTGCTGCGCCTCCTCAAGCCGGCGGCGGGCGGTCACGTCACGGAATACGCTGACGACGTTGGTAGTTCCGCTCTGCCAATCGTGCGCCGGCGCCGCAGTCACCAGCGACCAGCGATCCTCTCCGGTTTCCATGTTGTGCGCACCGATGAGCAACTCCGCTCGTGCCGCCCCCGCCATAACCTGCCTTGCCGGCAGCTGATTCAGCGACAAGGGCTCACCGTGCTCGTCCACGAGCGAGAATTGAGAGACGATCTCGAAAACCGGCCGCGTAAGCATCGCCTCGGCTGAAGGCATGCCGCACATCTGGGCGCCGGCATCGTTGACGTAGATTAGCTTTCCGTTTTCATCCTGGACCATGATGCCGTCCGAGACGCTTGCCAGAATCGTGGCCAGCTGATCTCTCGAAGTCCGAATTTGATCAGCCGCCTCATGGCCCGCCGTGATGTCGCGGAAGTTGAGCACCACTCCAGCGATCGCGGGTTCATGCAGCAGGTTGTTGCCGATGCCCTGGATCCAACGCCACGCCCCGTCTTTGTGACGCAGACGATATTCCGTCGTGACCGTGCCGTTGTCGGAGGTAATCAGGCTCAGCAGCCATTCCTGCACAGGGGCCAGATCGTCCGGGTGAACCAGATCGAGGCAGGAGCGCCCCTGTTGGTCCTCGGGAGTGAAGCCCAGCAGCCGTTCCGTCGAAGGGCTGGCGTAGATGATGATGCCGACCGAATCGACGAGCAGGATGCCGTCGACGCAGTACTCGATCAGCGCCCGGGCGCGGGCATCAGAGATCGGGAGCACGGCGCTCATAGCCTCGTTCTCCACTCCGGTACCTGGTGAGCGCCAGAACCGCGACGTAACCACGTCCTTCGAGCGGCCACGGCGTGTTGCCAGCATAACGCACGCTCGCGGGCGATGTCGTCGCGAAGCGATAGGCTGAGACCTTCGGCGTTACTCAGATAAATCTCAGACTTGCGGCGTACGATGCCTTCAGAAGATGCGTCCACGTGCCGGCGACCGGCCCATTGGGAGTTCCCGCGGATGGCCAGGAAACTAAACAAGAATCTCGTGGCGATCAGCACGGCGGCGATCGTCGCCGTTTATGGGGTTGGCTACGTGCGAACGCAGCCGGCCGCCGACCACGCCGCCGCCGCTCTATCGGCGCAGGCCTCAGCCGTGTCGCTGGCGGCACCTCCGCCTACGGCGGCCACAGCGCCCTCTGCGACGGTCATCGCGCAGGCTATCGCCACTGCCATGGCGACCGCGCCAGCAGCGAGAGCGCCATCTGTGCCCACCCAGCCTCCCGCGCCAACAGCCGTCGTCGCTGCTTATCGGGACGGAACGTACAACGGGTCGGGCACAAGCCGGCGGGGCGGAATCGATGTCGCGCTGACGATCCAGGGTGGCAAAGTCGCGGCTGTCCAGATCTCACATTCCACCACCTACTATCCCGTTTCGCGCATCGCCAGGTTGCCGGGAGAGGTTGTGGACCGCCAGAGTGCGCAGGTCGACATGGTGAGCGGCGCTACGGATAGCTCGCGCGCTTTTCGAGCGGCTGTCGCAGACGCGCTGACCCAGGCCAGCAGCGGACGCACCGGTGCAGTGATTCCGGCCGCAGGGTAGTACCGTATCGTTGGAACCCTGCGCCGTGGCCGCTGGACGGCGGACCGCGAACCGGCAGTGGAGTCGATGCATGCCCGCCGACCTGACGATTTTTGCGGCAAAATACCTCATCTTCATTGCGGGCATCCTTGCGGCAGCGTTCCTCGCGATCCGGCTCTGGCAACAGCCGCGGTTGTCGATTCTGTACTGGGTTCTGGCGGCCGGCATGGTGCTTGTGCTCTGCTTCGCGCTTGCGCTGCTCGGCGGTGCACTGTACAAAGATCCACGGCCATTCACCACGAGCCACATAGCGCCGCTGGTCCCGCACGCGGCAAACAATGGCTTCCCCTCCGACCACGCACTGCTGGCAGCCGCGCTGGTAGCGCTTGTGGCGCTAGTAGACATCCTCTGGACGCTGCCGTTTGTGCTGCTGGCGGTGCTGATCGATTGGGCACGGGTGGGAGCCGGCATCCACCATGTCATCGATGTCGTCGGCAGTTCAGTCCTCGTGGCAATCGCAGCCGTGATTGCGGTGGCCGTCGCCCGCCTGCTTATTGGCAGACTTGCTGAGGTGCTGCCTGAGGACTGGAGCAGGCGCCGGCTGATCGGCGACCGACGTCGCGTCTGATGCCAGGCGCAGGGTACCGATCCAGTGTATTTCCAGTCGAGAGGCCGGCGCTCGTACAGTGGGGTATAGTCGGCGTACAGATGTTGGATCTGGAGGCTGGCGGTGACATCGAGAGGTGCGGGGATGCGGGGACTGTGGTGGAGTGCGATCCTGATCGGTAGCCTGCTTGGCGGGATCGCGGGCGCTGGCCTGATGTTCGGTCTGACCCAGGCATTTGGGAACAGCGGTTCGACCGGTACGCGGGTTGTCAGCTCAGCGACTGGCGTCCCGGTTATTGATGTACGCAGTAATAACACCGGTCAGGTGCCGGCGGCCCGCAATGGCGTCGACGCGGCGAGCATCTTTGATCAAACCCGCCCCTCGGTGGTGACGATTACGACCAGCGTCGTCACCCGCCGCCGCCAGGCAGAAGGCGAAGGCAGCGGGATTGAGCTCGACACGAACGGTCACATCCTGACCAACAACCATGTCGTCGAGGGCGCTTCGCGCATCCAGGTCAGGCTCGACAACGGCCAGAGCTATACCGCAACCGTCTTGAGCACGGATCCGGCCAACGACCTGGCGGTGATCGGCATCTCCGCGCCGGCTGCTTCGCTGCACCCGGCGAAAGTCGGCGACCCTGGAACATTGCGCGTGGGCGAGCCTGTGCTTGCGATCGGTAACCCACTGGGTTACGAGGGAACGCTCACCGAAGGGATCGTGAGCGGCCTTGATCGCACCTTCTCGAACAGCAGCGCCACCCCGATGAACAACCTGATCCAGTCAGACGCGGCGATCAACCCCGGTAACTCGGGTGGGCCGCTGCTGAACTCCCGTGGAGAGGTGGTCGGCGTGAACACCCTACTGGACAACGCCGATGGCACCAGCTCGTTCGCGGGGATCGGTTTCGCGGTGCCGATAAGCGCGGCCCAGGGCGTCATTCAACAGGCGGCCTCGAAAGGCTGATCCGTTCTTCGCTGTAGCATCAAGACGCGTGAACGCGTCGCGGCAGCGCTTCGGCGACCGGGGATGGGGCTGGGATGAGGACAATGCGCAGTTTCTGGTACGGCGCCGCAGGCGGCTGTGCCTTTGTGTTCGTCGAGCTGCTCGGGCGACTGCTGCGCACCGTACCCACATTGCCCGAACTGATCCAGGACCGGCTCGTCCTGCTGTTGCCGGGTCCTGTCTTCTCCCTGCTGCTTGATCGGTTTCTCTACCTGGGTAAACCGCTGCTGTTCGCGGCGCTGTTGCTCGGCCAGGTGCTGCTCGGCGGGCTCGCCGGAATCGTAGCCGGCCGTTGGGGCCGTTACGCCGTCATTGCTGCGATCCTCTGGCTTGTCACGGGGCTGGTCGTGCTGCCGCTCGCCAGCCGGGGAGTCTTTGCCGGCAGTGTCGCGGTTGCGGTCGTGGCCGCCCTCGGCTGCAGCGCCTATGCGCTGACGTTTGCGCTGCTTGCCGGCAAACTGAGGCAACCATCATGGCTGTTCGCGCGTCCCGGCTCGCACGGTGCGGCGCCGGATTCGGAGCAGATCAAGCGATTCGACAGGCGGCGCGTTTTGACCGGAGCCCTGCTTGGCGCAGGCTCGGTGGTGCTGGCACGGCAGGCGATCGGTAAGCTGCCCGCGTTGCCGCCCCGTGGCCGGGCTCTCGCATCCGGGGCAAGTGCCCGGCTGCCAGCGCAGACCGGGGTGAGCTCTGCAGGTGCAGTGAGTGAGGTATTCCCGTTGCCGCCCGCTGTTACACCGGCGGACCAGTTCTACGTCGTTTCGAAGAACCTGCTCGATCCGGAGCTCGATGCCGGCAAGTGGCGCCTGCGCATCGATGGCATGGTTGGCCGTCCGCTCGACCTGGGCTACGCCGACCTGATCGCCATGCCGGCGGTGGACCTGTACCGCACGCTTGAGTGCATCTCCAACGAAGTCGGCGGGGATCTGGTCAGCAACGGGCTGTGGACGGGGGTTCGGCTAGCGGATCTGTTGAGTTCGGCTGCCGTCCAGCCGGGAGCAACGATGCTCCGTTGCACCAGCTCCGACGGCTACACGTCCTCCATGCCGCTGCAACAGGCGCAGGACTCCGCCACGCTGCTTGCGTTTCGACTCAACGGGGCACCACTTTCGTTTAAGCACGGCTATCCGGTGCGCATGCTCGCTACCGGTACTTATGGAATGAAGAACCCGAAGTGGCTGACCCGGATCGATCTCGTTAACGCATCGGCGCCGGGGTTCTGGCAGCAACAGGGGTGGGATGAGCAGGGGATCGTCCAGACCATGGCAGAGATTGTCAGCCCGGGCGACGGCGAGCGTGTTCCGAACAGTCCATTGAAGATCGCCGGCATCGCCTTCGCAGGCGCCCGCGGCATCAACCGGGTAGAGATCACGACCGACGCGGCCGCCACCTGGAATGACGTACAACTGCTCCCTACGTTGGGACCAAATACCTGGACTTTCTGGCAACACACATTGTTGCCAACGCAGGCCGGAAATTTCACGTTCGCCGTCCGTGCCACCGACGGCACCGGCACGCTGCAAACGCCACGCCGGGCCGATCCGTTTCCTTCCGGTGCCACCGGCTATCACCAGGTCCGTGTCCGGGTGAACGCCTGAACTGCGCCCACGACGTGCGCTCGAAAACTAATCCTTTCGGTTTGACCCTCTGATCTCACCCGATAAACTGAACTGGAGCCAGCAAAGACCGTTGCACGGGCGGCACGGGCGGAGGGAATGAATGCACCGCAAAGCAGTTCAGGCTTTGACCGGAGAGATAGGCGGGCAAATGAACGCCGGACACAGGCTGCTTTTTGCCGGGGCGCTTTTGCTGACACTGGGTGCGGCGGCGTGCACCGGCAGCAATAACAACAACAGTAATAACAACGCCAACCGGGCTGCTACGGTCTCTGTTCCGGCAGCAACCTCGGCGGGCACGACCATTGCCCGTCAGACAACGCCCATCGGGTCCACCACGAGCGTTGCCGTGCCAGCGACGACCGCGACAGGCGGCACAGCAGCGGGAGGAACTGCGGCTGTACGGGATTCAACACCGACGAGCGGCACAGCGGCAGCAGGGACGGCGGCAGCACGGACATCAACACCGGCGAGCGGCACCACGATAGCGGGCGCCTCTGCGTCGGGCACTCCCTCGGGCGCAGCGGGAAGCATCCCGCTGGTCACGCTCACTGCTAAAGACTTCTCGTTCGACGCTCCGGACACTATCGCGGCGGGGCTCACGCATCTGCGCATGCAGAACACGGGCAAGGAGGATCACCAGGCCCAGTTTCTGCGTGTGAACGACGGCATCACCTTGCCTCAGTTCCTGGCCGCCGTGCAGCAGGGGCCGGACAAGATTCTCGGACTTATCAGTGCCGAGGGAGGACTCAACACCGCGCCGCCTGGCTCGACGACGGATGTCGTGGAGGATCTGCGGCCCGGTCAATACGTGCTGGTCTGTTTCGTCACGGGCTCCGACAACATACCCCACATCGCCAAAGGGATGGTGAAGCCTGTACAGGTGACGGGCACGAGCAACGGACAGGCGCAGCTACCACCGGCGCAGGGCACGGTCACGATGCGCGAGTTCAGCTACGAGTTCTACTTTGGCCCTCCCGGCAACCTCCCGGCGGGTCCGACGACGCTCAAGGCAACCAACACCGGCACGCAGCCGCACGAGATGACCGTGGTCAAGCTGAACGGGATCACCGCCGATCAGTTGAAGGCCGCAT
>JBBRGK010000114.1:0-7852 GCA_038240805.1 Dehalococcoidia bacterium
CGCGGCGTGGCGATGGGCTACTGGGGCAACGCCGGCAATCAGTCCTCGGCGACGATCAACGTCAACGCCGATGGAACCGTGAGCCTGATCACCGGTTCCGTGGACATTGGCGGCTCGCGGGCTGCCGTCGCGATGCAGGCGGCAGAGGTGCTCGGTCTTCGTGCCGAGGAAGTCTCCCCTTCCGTGGGCGACACTGACGCGGTCGGTTGGACCGGCGCGACGGGCGGCAGCCGCACCGCGTTTTCCACCGGTATAGCGGCGATCGCGGCTGCCAGGGCGGTGAAAGAGCAGATGATCGCCCGTGCTGCGCTCCTGTGGGAAGGAACTGCGGACGAGGTCGAATTCCGGGAGGGCGGATTCGTATCCACGAAAAACCCTGATCTGCGGATGAGTTTCAAGGAAGTAGCGGGCAGGTTGCTGCGAACCGGCGGCCCCGTGACCGCCTCCGCGACCTCGAACCCACGCCAGGTTGGACCGGCTTTCGCAGGTCACATCGTTGACGTGGAGGTCGATCCGGAGACCGGCAAAGTCACGATTCTGCGCTACACGGCCGTGCAGGACGCGGGCAGGGCCGCGCATCCGAGCTACGTCGAGGGCCAGATGCAGGGCGGCGTAGCTCAGGGCGCAGGCTGGGCTCTAAATGAGGAATACGTCTACGACGACTCTGGTCGGATGCTGAACTCCAGCTATCTCGACTACCGGATGCCGACCACACTTGATCTGCCGATGATCGATACGGTGATCGTCGAGGTGCCAAACCCCGGCCATCCATTTGGCGTCCGTGGTGTTGGAGAGGTCTCGATCGTGCCGCCAATGGCGGCGATCGCGAACGCAATCTACCACGCAATCGGTGTTCGCCCGCAGCACCTGCCGATGTCCCCCGGCGCCATACTTGATGCCCTGGACCGGAAAAACGCATAGGAACCACAGCGGAAAAGACGCGTAGAGTTGCAGCCGGATGTCTCGCGCCCGGTCAATTGAGGAATAGCTGATGCGCTACGGCTTCTACCTGCCTACTCGCGGCCCGTCTGCTACGCCGGTCGCGCTTGAGGCGCTGGTGTCCCACGCTGAGGTGGCCGGGTTTCACTCGGTGGTCATCGCCGACCACATCGTCCTGCCGGTGACGATGGAATCGAAGTATCCGTACACGGTCAGCGGCATCTTCCCGAGCGACGGCGATTCGCTGGAGCAGCTTTCGTTGCTGGCCTTCATCGCCGGCAAGACCCGACGGCTGCGGTTGATTGCCAGCGTGATGATCGTGCCGCACCGGAACCCGGTAATCACCGCAAAGAGCCTGGCAACAATAGATCTGCTCTCGGAAGGCCGAGTCACAGTCGGTGTTGGTGTCGGCTGGCTGCGCGAGGAATTCGAAGCGCTGCGGGCGCCCGACTTCGATGAGCGTGGGGCAGTTACGGACGAGTACTTGCAGCTCTTCAAAGCGCTCTGGACGGAGGCGCCGACCAGCTTTGCCGGCAAGTTCTATGATCTGAAGGACGTATGGTGCCTGCCACAGCCGGTGCAGAAACCTCATCCGCCGATCTGGATCGGCGGGCACAGTCGAGCAGCTCTGAGACGGGCGGCGAGATTTGGCGACGGCTGGCACCCGGTCGGTGCCAATCCAGCTTCGCCGCTTCGGCCGGACGAGATGGCCGCTAAAATAGCAGAGCTACACCGCTTTATCGAAGCAGAGGGCAGAGACCCGGCCTCTGTCTCAATCTCCTACAAGGCGCCGCTGTACGACACCTCCGTCACAGGAAGCCTTGACGAAAGTAGCGGCGAACGGCGGCCATTTTCCGGCAACGCGGATCAGATTCTGTCAGACATCTCCACCTACGAGGCGCTCGGCGTACGCGACCTGATTCTCGACTTCCGCGCCGAGACGCTCGCCGAAAGTCTCGATCGGATGGATCGCTTCGTCTCGCTGACGGGGCTCGCTCCGGCTTGAAGCCGCCTCGTTGCCGAGGATTGGTCAGAAGCACCGACTGGCTCGCCCTCAGCCCTCGTCAATCTCCGCTGAGGTCTTGCGGTGCGAAACGAGGAGGCGGAACAGCGGCACGGCGAAAGCGGCGAACACTCCAAGAGAGACAATTCCGCCGCTTAGATATCCTCCTGCCCCCTCGTTTCTACCTGCGGCGACGCTTCCCGTGCCCTGGAGCAACAGTAGCAGCGCAGCCACCCCGAACAGGGCGGCGCCGACCGTTGGTACGAATCCCTCCGGCAGAATTCGCACGCCTGAAAAGCGAGGATACCGCTGCCTGATGACAAGCCAGCCTCCGAGGACAAGTAACCCGAGGACGCCGGCGACAGCGCGATAGCCTACCACCTCACCATAGTGATGAGCGGTCGCTGCTGCCTCGCAGTCCCGAGAGCCTGGCTGATCGGCCATCAGGTACGCGCAGCGCGCTGGGGTGTAGGTAACCTCGGGCGGATCGCCGGAGATGAAGCTCTGCCCGAACGCTGTCCCCATCCCTGCTGCGAGAGCGCCGCTGACGCCGATCGCCGCCATACCGATGCCGAACAATAGCCCGAGCGAGAGCACGAGATCCAGGAGCAATGGCGGAGGCAGCAGACGGCCCTCCTCGGCGGCGAAGCGGCGGGCGACCACATCAGGCCTGCCGAACTGCTCAATCGCCGTTGCCTGTGCCTGTGCCGGAGTGGCGCCCTGTTCGATGAGCCGTTCCGCTGTTTCTCGAAGGTGATCCTCGCTCTCGACCAGAATTCGGCGTGTGCGCCGAGGATCGACGCGCAACATTCCGAGCAGCTTATCGATGTACTCCGCGATCAGATCGCGCTCGTCGTTCACGTATTTGCTCCCAGCACGGCCTGGATTCCTGTCGCGAAGCTCTGCCAGGTGTTGCGGCGAGTGGCCAGAGCCTCGCGGCCCGCATTACTCAACTCATAGACACGGCGGCTTCTGCCGATGCCGGTAGCCCAGCTGCTCTCCAGCAGTTGAGCTCGCTCAAGGCGATGCAGGGCCGGGTAGATGGTGCCCTCAGCCAGGTCGAACGTCCCACCGCTGCGCTCGCGCAGTCGCGCGATAATGGCATAGCCGTGCGCCGGCTGTTCCGCGACGATCGCGAGCAGGAGCAGATCGAGATGCCCTTTCAACAGTTCCTGATTCATACCTTGTTATACTAGGTATTCAAACGCAAACCGTCAAGCTGGGATGGAGTGACGTGAGGTGTCAATCACCTGAAACGGCGTCTTGCGGCCCGATTGCGGGTCATTCTTGTCTCGCCACTTTATAGCTGCTATCGCATCTTTGAATTTCCGGTTAAGGCGAAACCGGGCTAGGCTTCTGATATCGCCGGTACCGCGCGACGCGCTCGGTGCTTTGCCATACCATCCGCGCGGTGACCGCGACGGGAACACCGCAGAGGAGAGCCATGACCACCGAAACGCGCAAGGAACTGTATCCAGTCGGCGAGACGCCACCGCTTGGATACATACCAGCGAAAATGCACGCCCAGTTGATCCGGCCGGCCCGGTTCGGGCAGCCGTCGCGAGCTTTCCGTCCGGAAGTCGTCGATGTTCCTTCGATCGGTCCCGATGAGGCCCTGGTGTACGTCATGGCGGCGGGGGTCAACTACAACAACGTGTGGGCCGGGCTGGGCGTACCGGTGGACGTGATCGGAGCACGGCAGAAGACCGGCGAACAGGAGGATTTCCACATCGGCGGCTCCGACGCTTCTGGAATCGTCTATGCAGTCGGTGAGAACGTCACCAGCATCGACGTCGGAGATGAAGTCGTCATTCATTGTGGGCAGTGGGACGTGCACGCTCCCGAGGTGGTTTCGGGCCAGGATCCGATGTTCAGCCCCTCGTTCCGCATCTGGGGCTACGAGACGAACTGGGGCTCCTTCGCGCAGTTCACCCGGGTGCAGGCGCACCAGTGCATGCCGCGCGCCAAACAGCTAACGTGGGAGGCCGCCGCTTCGCCGACTCTCGTTGGTGCGACTGCCTACCGGATGCTTTTTGGCTGGCAGCCACATGACGTGCGCGAGAACGATGTCGTTCTCGTCTGGGGCGGCGCCGGCGGTCTCGGCTCGATGGCGGTACAGCTTGCTGCTCATAAAGGCGCAAAGCCGATCGCGGTGATTTCGAACAAAACCAAGCTCGATTTCTGTCATCGATTGGGCGCCGTGGGGTGCATTAACCGCACAGATTTCGACCACTGGGGCCGCCTGCCGGACTGGGAGAACCCTGAGATGAACGCCTTCACGAAAGGCGCCCGCGCTTTCGGCAAAGCGATTTGGGACATTCTCGGTGAACGCAAGAGCCCGAGGATCGTCTTCGAGCACCCCGGTCAGGGAACGATTCCAACCTCCGTCTTTGTTGCCGACACGGGCGGCATGGTCGTGATCTGTGCAGGCACGACCGGCTACAACGCAGACGTCGATCTACGCTACCTGTGGATGCGTCAGAAGCGGCTGCAGGGTTCCCACTTTGCCAACGATGACCAGGCAAACGCGTTTAACGAGCTCGTTCTCCAGGGCAAGATCGATCCGTGCCTCTCGCGAGTTTTCTCCTTCGAACAAACAGGTGAGTGTCACCAGTTGATGTACGAAAACAAGCATCCCGACGGGAACATGGCAATCCTGATCGGCGCGCCACGCGAAGGCACCGGCGCGGCCACGTAGAAGCACAAGTATCCGAATAGAGCGCCTTAGATTCGCTCGAAGTAGCGCGAGCGTTCCCAACAGGTGACGACCTCGTCGAACTTGCGTTGCTCCGTTTTCAGGAAGTGCAGGAAGTGGCCGGCTACCTCGGCTCCGAAGGCTGTGCGGGCGAACTCGCTTTGCTCGAATTCACTGATCGCTTCTGGCAAAGTCGAAGGCACGCGTGGTAGGTCGCGCGCCTGGTAGATGTCACCGGCAAAGACCGCCGGCGGCTCAGTGCGCTGCTCGATCCCATCCAGCCCGGCCGCAACGATGGCGGCGTACACGATATACGGGTTGGCGTCGGCGCCGGGGATGCGACACTCGATCCGCAGCGAATCACCCTGACCAACCACGCGAAAGCCCGCTGTGCGGTTGTCGTGGCTCCAGGCGACGCTGGTCGGCGCGAACGAGCCAGCCTGAAAGCGCTTATACGAGGTGACGAGTGGGGCGAAGCAGGCCGTTAGCTCGCGCGTGTGGGCGATCATGCCGCCAAGGAACCAGCGAAATGTCTCGCTGGCGTTGACCGGACCGACCGGAGCCTCGCCCGCAAAAGCGCTGCGCCCGTCGGCCTCGTTCCAGAGACTGATATGCACGTGCATACTCGATCCGGCGAGCTTTTCGTCCCACTTGGACATGAAGGTGAGCGCTTTGCCATGCTGGTCGGCGATCTCTTTGGCGGCGTGCTTGTAGATCACGTTGCGGTCTGCCTGCAGCAGCGCCTCGCTATATTCCAGATTTAGCTCCTGCTGGCCGGGACCCCACTCGCCCTTCGTCGATTCAACCGGCACACCACTGGCGTCGAGCGCACGGCGAATCGCGCCTACTGTTGCGTCCTCCCTGCTGCCCTGCATGATGTGGTAGTCCTCGATATAGGATGAAGCGGTCTTCAGGGAATGAAACTGCTTCGAGCGTGCGCTTTCGTAGCTTTCATCGAACAGGTAGAACTCGATTTCGCTGCCGCCCATGACGCGGTACCCGGCCTTCCGCGCTCGCTCTACCTGTCGCTGCAACATGCGGCGGGGCGAAACTTCGATCGGGTTCCCTTCCGGCTCGGTACGCAGGTCGCAGAGCACGAGCGCCGTCCGCTCCAGCCACGCCGCCCGTCGGAGCGTAGTCGCGTCGGGTACACATTGCATGTCGCCGTAGCCCGTCTCCCAGCTTGCAAAGCGGTAGCCAGGAATCGGGTCCATCTCCATATCGCAGGCGAGCAGGTAGTCGCAGACATGCATACCGCCGCTCTCCACCTGCTTGAGAAAAAAGCGACCGGTGACTCGTTTGCCGAGCAGGCGGCCGTAGAGGTCGGGAAAGACGGTGAGCACCGTATCGATCTCTCCACGCTCAACGAGCGATGCCAGTTCATCGGCTCTCAGCATCCCGCTGTCGGGGCTCATCGACTTCACGCCTGCCTCCGCTGCTGGTTCTGTATTACTAATCCGGCACGCTGCCCTGATTCATCGCTGCGGACAGGTGGTCGAGACCGCCGCGCGTCCATGCGCCCGTTGCGTCGCCGACAACGAGGTGGGTCGTGTGCGGGGTGCCCGCTTCGATCCAGATAACAGGCGTTCCAGCGCTGATGGCAGCCTGTACGACCAGCTCAGTGCCTCCGCTGCCTTTCGCTGCCATCCCGTCCCAGACAGCGATCAAGACGTCGGAATCGGCCAGCACCATTTCTCCGGCCGCCGCGTACGAGCGGTCCGCTTCGACCTGCGTCGCACGTGAGCCGTCGAGTTCATACACGGCGGCGGCGCGTTGCAGCAGGGTCCGGAACTGTCGCAGCGATGCTTCAGTGCCAAAGTCGCGCTCGTATTCAGCGACCGGGAATGGCAGCGGGCAAACCAGGTCAAAGCCGAGGTCCAGTGCCTCCTCGGCAACGATTCGGTCGGCACCTTCTGCAAGCGGCGAAAACAGCCAGGGGGCGGCGTATTGATGCCCGGTAGTGTCGGAGGGGTCTGACCGAACGAAGGCGGTTCCGCGAATCAGTTCGAGACATTCCCTGACCCGGCGACGCAGCAGCGGCAGGTCGGCCGAGTTCAGGCCGTTCGGTCGGTGCCCCGTGACGCCAACGCATACGATGGGCAGACCACGACGGTGTTCCGTGCCAGAGGCTGCCGCGCTCCACCGGTTATTGTTTCGTCCAGCGCTCGTCTTCGTCTCCTTGAGCGCGTCGCGTACGCGGTGATCTGACCGGGCCACGACGGGCCCGCCCATATGACCGCAGGGTACATGATACGGCGATTGATTGGCTGTGAGCGGAAGCTGTCTCGGTGCGTGTCGCGCACCGCGCCGCTGATTAGCGGTAGAGTACCATGTGCTGGCGAGCAACATGCCACACAAATCGAGGGCTCGGCGAGAGTCGCGACGGATGAGAGCCCGATGGAGTGCAGGAGCCGATTACGTGTCGACGCATGAGGACAATCCGTCGGTCGTTGGCGCGGGCTGCGCGGTCGAGATCGCCGGTGATCCGACCGTCGATTGGGTAGTTGTGGTGCCCCCGGGAAACCGCAATTCGCAGCTTGAGACCACCTATCTGTGGGGGGGAAGCAGCTCCGCTCGCCTGCTCGCTCAGCCAGGTGGAGCAGCACTCCTCACACGGCTGCTCGAAGCGTGCGCCAGCGTGAGCGGCGAGACGGGACTTCGGATTGTCGGCGGGGTCACCGTCCCCGATACGCTGCTCTCGAATCCACACTCGCGCGCAATCACCCGCACGTTCGCAAACCTGGAGCCGTTTCCGGCTCGGCTGGGCAGCAGTCAACAGGTCTGGCGGATCAGAGACTTCTACGGTCAGCAACCCGCCGAAGCAGCGGAGCCAGTTGAACCGGCTTTCACAGGGGCGGTTGACTGCCTGCTGATCGACGACGCCAATTACGGCTTTCGTGATCGGGAAAAAGAGTGGCCCGCGTTCCTCGAGGATCGAAGCGAGCCGCCGGCACAGGTGATTCTCAAGGTGGCAAATCCGCTCACCGGCGGCCCGCTGTGGCACCGCCTGGTGGAGAGGTGCGGCGACCGGCTGACGGTCTGCTGCACGGCCGGGGATCTTCGCAAGGAGTATGCGCCGATCGGCCAGCCGCTTTCCTGGGAGCGGACCAGCAGTGAGGTTGTCAGGTCGGTGTTGAACCGCCCGGACCTGGCGGGCGCTGCACGGGTGATAGTGCTGGTAGGTCTCGGTGGCGCGGTCGTGGTCGAGCGTGGCG
>JBBRGK010000115.1:0-7845 GCA_038240805.1 Dehalococcoidia bacterium
ATGGACTCCGTTTACGAAGGGTGGGAACCCGAGACCAACGATGAGGTTGCGGCGGAATGGGGCGCCCACCTGCGTGAGGGTGGTGTCCGTGCTGCGGTGCAGTGGCGCCAGGAGCGCTTCAAGCCGTACGAGTGAACCCGAGGCCGGGACGAACGGCCCCCTGCGACACCGACTTTCGTCAGCCGGCGGTGGCGGCTTCGGCTCGTTGCGGTGCGGGCCGCCGCCGAGGGCCTCGTGACGAAGCGGTAGATCTACACAGGCAGTGAACAGGGCCGGGTCGCTGTCCGTGCCCTGGATTCGGATTGACTGCTTCCCATCAAACAGTGTCCGCCGAGATCCATCGAGGGTTGTGATCGACTCCCCGTTCACTACGTCGCTGAGCTGCCCCGTGGGATTGCCGGGAAAGAGACAGGGAGCGTCGTAGATGGCAGCTTTCTGTGGCGCCGTCACCAATGGGGCGAGCTCGATCTGTACGCCCGTCTGTCGCGATCGCGGCTGGCGCGAGATCATGACCCAGCCGTCCTGTGAGCGGTCGGCTCCGGGACCGAAAACAAGGACTACGGGAATCGGAATCGGCTCCGGTTCTGCCTGCGCGTGCACGGGCGCGGGCCTGCCGAGATGAAAGCCGAGCAAGAGGGCAGCGCCGATGCTCAGTAAACAGCCGAGGAGGAAAAAATGCGATCGTGGACGAGTCATGGTAGCCCTCCATGCATTGCCATGCTTTGCAATCTGGCGGTACCATCTCGTATTCACGCCTCACCGGCCAGTGTCTTAAGTCAGGCTCTGGCGTCCGCGATCATGACCTCAGGCATAGCGCTACGTCATCCCGTTACGGACGGCGAAGAGGGCAGCCTGGGTGCGGTCGCGGAGGCCGGTCTTTGCCAGAATGGACGAGATATAGTTTTTGACCGTTCCCTCGGTCAGCGATAGGCGGGCGGCGATCTCCTGATTGCTGGCCCCTGCGCCGAGCTCGCGCAACACGTCAAGCTCGCGTACAGTCAGTGGCTCACGCAATCGAACCGGGGGCTCGTCATTGCGTACCGTGCTCTCGGGTGTCGGGCCTCCACCTGGCAAGCCGGCGCGCAGCCGGCGCAATACCTTGCGCGCCACGCTCGGCTGCAGCGGCGATTCACCGCGCACTGCGGCGCGAATCGCCTCTGACAGCGTATCGGAGCCCACATCCTTGAGCAGGTAGCCCGCCGCGCCCGCCTCAAGCGAGCGGAAAACGAGATCGTCCTCATCGAAGGTGGTCAGCACCAGCACCGGGATGTCGGGCCAGCGCGCCGTGATCCGCCGGGTGGCGGCAACGCCGTCGCGGCGCGGCATGCGCAGGTCCATTAGCACGACCCCGGGCTGCAGCAGCTCGACCATCCGCTCCGCTTCGATGCCATCGCCAGCTTCGCCCACCACCCGCAGGTCAGGCTGCAGCTCCAGCAGGGTGCGCAGCCCTTCGCGCAGCAACCGCTGATCATCGACAAGCAGTACGCTGATCGAGCGGCCGTCGGGCCGAGCCGCTGCGGGCTCAGGCGAAGAGACCCCGTTCATGTCGGCACCCCTGTTTGTTCAGCCAGCGGCAAAACCACCGTCAGCCGCCCACCGCCCGACGGACCACCGCCAAAGCTCAACTGCCCGCCGATCAGTTCCGCCCGCTCGCGTAACCCCGTCAGGCCGAAACCGGCTTTACCGCTGGTTTCCGCCTCTTTCAGCCCGATACCGTCATCCTCCAGGATCAGCTCAATGTGGCCGTTCTCGCTGGAGAGTTGCAGTCGAACTGATGTGGCGTGCGCATGACGTTGCACGTTGGTGAGACCCTCCTGCGCCACACGGTACAGCGTCAGGGCCACTTCAGCAGGCAAATGCAATGTATCGGGTACGTCCGGCGTATGGAACTGCAACTGTACGTCGATGCCCGTGCTCTCCTTGAACTCCGTTGCCAGGCGGTGCAGCGCACCGGGCAGCGACAGCTCGTCCAACGTTGAGGCACGCAGAGCAGCCACGGAGCGTCGCACCTCTTGCAGGCACTCCACCGTTAACCGCCGCGCCCGTCGTACCTCCTCCAGCGCCTTCGCGGGGTCGCGCAAACTCAGCTTGTCTGCCGCCTCGAGCTGAACGTTGATCACAGTGAGATAGTGGGCGAGCGTGTCATGAATCTCGCGCGCGAGCCGGTTCCGCTCCTGCGTGACCGCCGTCTCGCGGTCCCGCTGCTGCAGCAGCTTCAGCTCTTCGTGCGCCGCGCTCAGCTCGGTATACAGCATCTCTACCCGTCGCCGGTCGGCGATCTGCCGCAGCGTCGCCAGCGTCAATACGACGGCGATCAGGTATGGCGCCAGGAAGAAAGAGAGGTAGTTCGGCAGATCCTGCCCGAGCCGGTTGGGCCAGGCGTCGATGCTGATATCGATCGCGTAGGCCAGCCACGCGCTCAGGCTCAGCAACAGCCCCCAGCGCTCGCCAAACATCAAAACCACGCGCCAGGCCGGCACGAGGAAAATCAACGATGGCCGTACTGGTGGGCCGTAGGTGCGGACGACGGCGAACGAGAGCCCAAGCTCTATTAGTAGCCAGAGCAGCCGGCGCCAGGCAGCTGACTGCTGCCGTGGCGCGGTCTGCTCTATGGCGGCGAGTGCTACAAGCAAGGCAGTGTAGAGCGGCAGGTGGGCGCGGTTCAGTCCCCCTCGCTGGGGCGAGAGAATGCCAATCACCCACACCGCCGCCGGCAGTGCCAGACCGGCCAGCCGCAAGATCAGCAGGTCGTCCGGTGATCGGTTCAGGAGGCGCCTGAGACCCACCGCCACGTGGTAACCCTCGCCCTCGTGCTCTTAGCGAGACACTGTACCTGAACAACCGCCGCCTGTCGATTCGGCCGATCGCGACCCCGCGTCCAGCCCGGCGCCCTTCCCACTGGCCGCAGCCGGTGGTACACATTGCATCAGCCGGAGTGCAACACACTGTCGGACCGACAGGCGTATCCGGATCCACTATAGTTCGCGCACGGGGACCACCCGGCACATCATATGAAGCAAAGAGTCTGATCAGTAAACGAGCGAACTGGAATCAAACGGGGGATAACATATGGCCGGCATCGAAGGCAGTCAGATCGTGGCGCTGGCGCTGAAGGACCAGGGGGCGGACCACGTCTTCACCGTTGTCGGCGGGCCGGTGATCGAAACGGTTGGTGCTTGTGGCGATGCCGGCATCAGGCCGATCGGCGTTCATCACGAGCAGGCCGCCGTGTTCATGGCTCAGGCGTATCAGTACGTCGGCGGCAAGCCGGGTGTCGCCCTGCTCGCCTCCGGGCCGGCCGTCACCAACGGTGTCACCGGCGCCCACGTCGCCCTCGACAACTGCTGGCCGGTACTCATTCTTGGTGGCTCAAGCGCCCTGCGGCAGCGCGGGCGAATGGCCTTCCAGGAGGCCGACTCGGTGGCAATGATGCGCCCGGTGACGAAGTGGGCGGCGCAGATCGAATCGGCCGAGCGCATTCCTGAGTACATCGCCATGGCGGTGCGCCGGACGATGACCGGACGCCCCGGCCCCGTCTACCTCGACCTTCCATCCGATGTGTTGCAGGCCTCGGTGGAGGAAGAACGGCTGCGTCGGGTGCCGGCGGTGCAGTTGCCGCCGCCGCCTGCCGGCGACGTGGAAGCGATCGAGCGGGCCGCCGAACTGCTCTGTTTAGCGGAGCGCCCGGTGCTGCTACTAGGCAAGGGCGTCCGCTGGTCGGAGCCGTATCGTGAGCTGACGGAACTGGTGGAGACGCTGCAGCTGCCGTTCGTGCCCTCGCCGATGGGCCGCGGCTTCCTGCCAGACGATCATCCGCTTTGCATGAGCGCCGCCCGCGGCACGGCGATGCGCGCTGCCGACGTCGTGCTTGTGCTCGGCGCCCGGCTGAACTGGATGTTCGGCCACGGCCGCAACCTGGCGAAGGACGCGAAGATCATCCAGATCGACATCGAGCCGGGAGAGATCGGGCTGCAGCGGGAGGTTGAGGTCGGTATCACCGGCGACGCGGGCCAGGTTCTGCGGCAACTGCTGGCGGCGCTCGCGGGGCGGGCCGAGGGTCTGGCAGACAAACGTGCGGAAGGCGCCTGGCTGGCGGAGCTGCGCGAGGCGCGCACGAAAAATGAGCAGGCCGTAGAGCCGCTGCTCAGCTCCGACGCCACCCCGATGACGCCGCACCGGCTGCTGCGCGAGGTGCGCGACGTGCTGCCGCGCGAGACGATCATCACCGTCGATGGCCAGGTTGTGCTCGCCACCGGCCGGCAGGTGTTGCAGAGCTACACGCCCGCGAGCAGGCTTAACTCCGGCTCCAACGGCTGCATGGGGGTGGGGGTGCCGTTTGCGATTGGCGCAGCGCTGGCAAGGCCTGGAGTACCGGTGCTTAGCGTCAACGGCGACTCCGCTTTTGGCTTTAATGGCATGGAGATCGAGACCGCGCTGCGGGTGAACGCCCCGGTTGTCTTCCTGATCGACAACAACCAGGGGATCATGGGCAGCGTGCTGGAGTCCCGCCTGTTCGAGCAGCCACAGGACGAGCGTGTCGCGATGTACACCCCGGGCGCCCGCTACGACCGGATGATGGCGGCGTTCGGTGGCTACTCCGAGCACGTCGAGCGGCCGGAAGAGGTCGGCCCGGCCGTGCGGCGCGCCTTCGCCTCGGGCCGCGCGGCCCTGATCGACGCGGCGATCGACCCCGCCGCCATCTGGCCGATCCCGACCGCGGGCCGTGCCAGTTCGTTGATGGGATACTGAGGACGATCCAAATTGGCGTTGCACGAGAGCTGTCGCCCTCATACCTCTTATCCTTTCTCCTGCATGTATACATGAGGGAGAAAGGACGATCCTTTGGGTGCGTTGCACGATCGTGAGTGCAGCGGCGGGCATTGCAGGAGAGCGCACCGGGGAGCCGAGAAGCTGGCTAACGCGCTGGCGGATCGTTCCTTCTCCCAGCATTGGGAGAAGGAATAAGAAGGATGAGGGCCGGTGCGGAAGGAGAAGGCGATGGCAGAAACAGCAGAGCGCAGTGCGGCCACGGGGCCACTTGCCGGGTTCACAGTGCTCGACTTCACCCGCTTTCAGCAGGGCACGTTCGGCACGATGCTGCTCTCTGATCTCGGCGCCGAGATAATCAAGGTCGAGCAGCCCGGCGGCGATCCGGGGCGGAGGCTCGGCGTGCACACCGACGGACATTCCTCCTACTTCGAGGCGCTGAACCGGAACAAGCGCAGCATCTGCCTGGACCTGCACCAGCCCGCCGCAGTCGCCGTGGCGAAGCGGCTGGCCGGCTCGGTGGACATCGTGGTCGAGAACTTCCGCCCCGGCACGATGGAGCGGCTGGGGCTTGGCTATGAGGAGCTTTCGCACGATAACCCCGGCCTGATCTATGCCTCGGCGAGCATGTTCGGGCCGCGCGGACCGCGCAGCAGCGACCCTGGCTATGACACGATCGCCCAGGCCGCCGGCGGATTAATGATGGCGAACAGGGTGGCCGGCGACGACACGCCGCGCTCCTCGCAGGGCGGCATCGCGGACCAGACCGGCGGCATGATGCTCGCGCACGGCATCCTCGCCGCACTGGTCCATCGGGTGCGCACCGGCGCCGGCCAGAAGGTCGATGTCTCGCTCTACGGCAGTCAGCTTGCATTGCAGGCGATTCACGTCACCCGCAGTCTGCACTCGGCGCCGATGAGGCCGCCGGGGCAGTCGTCGGGCGTCCTCTCGCACCGGGCCATCTGTGGTGACGGCCACTGGATCGCATTCGGCTACCTGGAGGGGTGGAAGTGGCCGACCCTCGCCCGCGGCCTCGGTCTGGACAGGCTCATCGATGACCCCCGCTTTGCCACCGCCGCTGCCCGCGGTCCGAATCACGGCGATCTGGTGGAGATCATCGATGCGACGGTGATCATGCAGCCAGCAGCGCACTGGATCGAGCAGCTGCGCCGCCACGACGTGCCCTGCACGGTGGTGCAGGACTACGAGATGATCGCCAACGACGAGCAAGCGCTGGCTAACGGCTACATCGTGCGCTACGAGCATCCGCAGCACGGGCTCGTGCGCGCCTCCGGCCCGGTCGCCACGCTCGAAGCAACGCCATCATCGGTCCGGCGGCACGCACCGCTGCATCCCGGCGAGCATTCGGCCGAGATCCTGCGTGAGGCCAGCTACACCGAGACTGAGATCGAAGAGCTGATACGCGATGGCGCCGTACAATAGGCGGAAGATGCGTTGGCTGCACCGCTTGCTCAACCTGCCACGTTCCGAGCGATGGCTGCTTATCCAGGCCATGCTGGTGATGGCTCTTTGCCGCCCGGCACTGGCTCTGCTTGGCTTCAATCGGTTGTCGTTTCTGCTTGCCGGGACCGGTCGTAGGCGGACGTCAGTTATTTCTACCAACCCTGACGAGACTGCGCAGGTAGCACGTGCCATCGTCCGCGCCGCATGCCTCGTACCCGCAACGACCTGTCTGACCCGGGCACTCGTCGCCCGATTTCTGCTCCGGCGTGCCGGCCACACGCCGCGACTATGCATCGGCGTGGAGAGAGACTCTGCCGGGCAGCTTGCGGCCCATGCCTGGTTGGAGTGTGACGGTATGGTGGTCGGCGGCGACGGCGACCTCAAGAGGTACGCGGCACTGCGCGGCCTTGAAGAACGCCTGGCAGCAGGGCGCTGCGCTGCAGCGCCGCATGCCCTCCGGTAACAACGGTGGCCGATTGGGCACGTCGATTGCTCATGCTTGCAGCCAGCAGCGGAGCTCTCGTCACCACAGTGTTGCATGGGGAGGCAGGCTTGCTAACGGCTGCCGGCGAACGCCTCAGCGCGCTGCCGGTGCCGGAGCTGGTGCCTCCTCGGCGCGGAGGAATTGCTGCTCGTAGAGACGGGCGTAGGCGCCGTCGTGCGCCAGCAGCTCAGTGTGGGTGCCCTGTTCGACGATACGGCCGCTTTCTACCACCAGGATGAGGTCGGCCCGCAGCACCGTGGAGAGCCGGTGGGCGATTGCAAGCACCGTGCGGCCGTGGGTCAGCCGTTCCAGCGCCTCCTGGATCGCTCGCTCGGTGCCTGTGTCCACGCTCGACGTGGCCTCGTCCAGGATGAGAATGGCCGGGTTCTTGAGCAGCGCCCGTGCGATCGCGACCCGCTGTTTCTCGCCACCGGAGAGCCGGTAGCCGCGTTCGCCGACCACGGTGTCATAGCCGTCGGGCAGATCGGCGACGAACTCGTGGATGTTGGCTGCGCTGGCCGCCGCCTCGATCTCGGCGTCGGTCGCATCGGGCCGCGCGTAGCGCAGGTTGTCGCGAATCGTGGTGTGGAACAGGAACGGCTCCTGGTTGACCATGCTGATGCTCTGGCCGAGCGACTCCAGGGTCAGGTCGCGGATGTCGTGGCCGTCCACCAGCACCCGCCCGCTGGTCACGTCGTAGAGCCGGGGCACAAGGTAGGCGATCGTCGTCTTGCCCGCCCCCGACGGCCCGACCAGCGCCGCGAACTTGCCCGGCGGCACCGTAAAGCTCACATCTCGCAGCGCCTCGCGCTCCTTTATATAGGAGAAGCCTACGTGGTCGAAGCGCAGGCTGCCCTGGGGATCGAGCAGCGTGCCTGCGCCGGGCCGGTCGGCGATCTCCTGCTCGAGATCCAGGTAGTCGAATATGCGCTCAAAAAGTGCCACCGAGCCGAGCACCGTGATGTGGACGCTGAGCAGTGAGGTGATCGGTCCGAACAGCCGTCCGACCAGGGCCGCAAAGGCGATCACGGTGCCTATCGAGGCGTGGCCGCCGATCACCCGGTGGCCGCCGTACCAGTAGACGAAAGCGGGCGTGATCGAGCCGAACAGCCCCATCGCCATCATGAACC
>JBBRGK010000116.1:0-7819 GCA_038240805.1 Dehalococcoidia bacterium
CTGACCGTTGTGCTCAGCGGCGAGCCGTTCCAGCACCGGCCCGAGCTGGCGGCAGGGACCGCACCAGGGTGCCCAGAAGTCCACCACGACCGGAACCGTGCGGGACCGCTCAAGCACTGCAGCCTGAAAGCTGCTCTCATCGACATCGTAGACATGGGCATGTTGGGTGGTCATTGGCGATTGGACCTCCTATATTCCTGGAGAAATTCCGTCCTGTGGACTGCTGCGATCAGGGCACGGCTGGCGTTGCAGGCACGACGGGCGTACGCAGCCGGTAGCCCACTCCCGGCTCTGTCACCAGCAGTCGTGGCCGCTGCGGCGTCTCTACTTTGCGACGCAGCTGGTTCATAAATACCCGGAGAACCTGCGTATCAGTCTCGTATTTCTGCCCCCAGACATCCCTGAGCAAGGCGCGGTGCGTCACGACCCGATCAAGGTTACGGGCGAGATGGGCCAACAGTTCATACTCCCGCGGGGTCAGGTGAACTTCCAGGCCATCTACTTTGACCGCATGGCGATCGAGATCGATCGAGAGGTTGCCAACCTCGACCACGGGTGCCGATGCCTGCGAGGAGCTGCCGTGTCGCAGGGCGACCCGAATCCGGGCTAACAGCTCGCCCATGCCAAACGGCTTTGTAAGGTAGTCGTCGGCACCGCTGTCAAGGGCGACGATTTTTTCGTGTTCGTCCCCTTTGGCTGAGAGCACGATGATCGGTACGGGAGACCAGCGCCGCAGTTGCCGGCAAACATCGATGCCGCTGATGCCCGGCAATACAAGGTCGAGGATGAGAACGTCGGGAACTTGCCGCCGAAGCAGATCGAGTGCCTCTTCACCGGTCGACGCTGTGGACACCTCGTAGCCGTGACCGGTTAGGCCCACACGCAGCGAGCGAAGAATCTGGGGCTCGTCGTCAACCACGAGAATTTGCTGATCGATCACGATCGCACCTGCTCAACGACGATCATCTCCTGCTCGCTCCTGTCCGCGACAGTCACCGCTCGTTCCGGTATTGGCAGCGTAAAGCTGAAGACCGTGCCGCCGCCGGGGCGAGGCTCGACCCAGATCTGGCCTCCGTGCGCCTCGATCAGCCCTCGACAGATGGCAAGGCCCATCCCCGTTCCCTCTGCGCTGCTGCCGCTTCCCTGAACCCGGTAAAACTTATCGAACACCCGATCGGCAAGGGAATCAGGTATGCCCCGCCCACGGTCCGAGACGGAGATACAGACCGCCTCGCCTGCAGTAGCAGCGATCTCAAGCGGCGTTCCCGGCTCTGAATACTTGAGCGCGTTCTCGACCAGGTTACTGAGCACCCGGTCAAGTTGCACGTAGTCGGCGCGCACCAGTGGCAGGTCGTCGGGCAACAGCAAAGATATTTCACGAGTCGAGGTCAGCAATGAGAAGCGATCCACGACGGTATGTACGAGATCCACGATATCCACCCAGTCGAGATCAAGGCGCAGATGGCCTGCATCGATGCGCGACATGTCGAGCAGATTGCTGACCAGCCGGGTGAGCCGGTCAGATTCCTCATCGATTGCGAGCAGGAATTCGCGGCGCGAGCCCGCGTCCCAGGCGATATCGCCCTGCAACAGGCTTGATGCCGACGCTTTAATAGATGCAAGCGGCGTACGCAAATCGTGCGAAACGGAAGAGAGCAACGCGGACTTCAGCCGGTCGGACTGCTCCAGAGCTACGGCCTCCGCTGCCTTGCGTGAAAGGACGCCACGTTGGTGCGCCAGTGCAGCCTGGTCGGCTACCGCTCGCAGCAGACGGTTCGTCCGCCCGTCCATCCGCAGCACCTCCGGGTCGCCGCGGACCAGCATCACACCGCTGGCGCTCCCCCCGGCAACCATGGGGACGATTAACGTCGTTCGCCGGTCCCGTGCTACGGCACGGGTATCGCTCAATGCAGCGGTCTCACGGCTATGCAATACCTGAACAGCGAGGGCGCGCTCCTGCTGATCCAGCTCAGCACCGGCGGCATCGCTTGCGGCGACGACGCCCAACACACCGTTGTCATCTGCCAGCACGGCGCAGAAATCCAGGTGGAAGGCCAGCACCGCCCGCAAGCATATTGGGTGCAGGGCGTCATCCGGCTCCACGGTGCCGTTCAGCAGTTCGCTCAGGACGAGGAGCAACTCCGTATCCATAGCGCGCCGTCGCGACTCATTCGCGTGTGTCCGGGCGATCGCAACCAGCAACGAGGCAATAAAACCCACGACAAGAAAAATGAACAGTCCGACTGATTCACGCGAGTTGCGAAGGTTGATGCCATGCAGCGGCGGCACGAAATACCAGTTGTAGACGAGGTTGCCCGTGGCTGCGGTATACAGCCCCGGGCCCCAGCCCCAGACAGCGGCGCTGAATACGGAGGCGAGTAAGAAGATCAGCGCCACGTTGACGAGGCCCAGTTGCTCGCGGAACGGATCAAGCACCACCAGCACGAGCAGCACACCCACCGTGCTGACCGCGAGTCCCGCGGGCCAACCGGCCAGGAGTTGCCAGGCGCGCGAAGTCCGACGAAGCCGATACCTGCTCATATGTGAACACAATGATACCAGCGGCGCCGCATCCCCGGCGCGCTACCCACGAACGAAGCGGTTGCGAATGCTGCCGATGCCTTCAATTGATACTTCGTAGGTATCGCCATCTTTGAGAAAGACCGGCGGCTTTTGGCCGTTCCCAACGCCGGACGGGGTACCGGTAAGCACGATGTCACCAGGCTCCATCGTCATGATCGTCGTCAGGTACTCGACCGTTGCGCCGATGCCGAAGATCAGGTCATCGGTGCGGCTGTCCTGCACCATTGCGCCGTTGTGCAGGCCGCAGATCGCCAGATTTGGATGAGCGCCACCCAGTTCGTCAGCGCTAACCACTACCGGTCCAACTGGTGTGGCGCCATCCCAGCACTTGCCAGGTCCCCATTGCGAGGTGTGAAACTGAAAATCACGCATTGAAACGTCGTTAGCAGCGGTGTAGCCGAACACAACCGAGGCCGCATCGCCTGCTGCGACATTGCGACAGCGGCGCCCAAACACAAACGCGAGTTCGGCCTCCCAGTCCACGGAGGACGATGCATTGGGAAGGGGGATATCGTCGAACGGGCCGGTGAGACTGTTGTCCCACTTGGGGAAAAAGATCGGCTTCTCCGGTAGCGGCATTCCCGACTCAGCAGCGTGGGCACGATAGTTGAGTCCGATGCAGACGATCTTTCGCGGCCGTGCCAGTGGACAGAGCAGGTCCGCGTCATTCAACTTCAGACCCTCGCCCGGGATAATGCGGCCGGTTTCGCCGTTCGCCGCATCAAGCAAATCGGGCAGGTCCCTGAACATGTGGCCGTCAACTGTCGCGAGGGTGTCGCCGGTACCCCTGATGATCACTGCCGGTGTCCCGTTGTGCATCGTTCGCGCAAGCTTCATCTCTGCCTCCGCCCGTGAAATTGCTTCGTGTGCTACCGCGCTCGCCAATCAAGCGCCAGCTGGCCATATGAGCGCCCGGGCCGGCCCGATGACCATCGTCCGTTATCGGTACGCTCTTGCTGCCTCGATCGGCCAGACATCGATCACATCGTCGCCGCGCACGATGTAGTACTCACTGTGCAGGTTGATCGTCGTGTCGTTGTGCGATGGCAGCAGTTCAACTTTGTCTCCGGGCTTCACGTCGGTGCCTTCGACCGCGAGGTGCGCATGCTCCTCCGACAGACGCATCACCTTCACGGGCAGATCTTTGCCCTGCGGCAGGCCGAACTCGCTGGAGAGTGATTTCAGCCCGGCGTCGATGACCGCGTAATCGGCGTGTCGGGCGATAACCGTTGTCAGCAGCGAGAGCGCCGGACGGCCGAGGTCCGGCCGGACGGCGCGATAAGCGCCATCCATGAACACATACGATCCAGCCTGCACCTCGGTGACGTGCGGAGCGCTGCCGGCAATGTCGTAAGAACCGGTGCCCCCGGCGCTGACGATTTCCGGGTCTAACCCCGCCGCCTTGAGCGCGGCGACATGACGGCCAAGCACGGCGATAGCGTCGCTCGCAGCCCTCTCGCGCTCGACCGGATCGCGCAGTAATACGGCGTGACCTTCGTAGCCCATAATGCCGCGATATCGCACCGGGCCTGCAAGCATCCGCTGCACAAGTTCAACCGTTTCCTCCGGATTGGCCGTGCCGCAGCGATGCATTCCCGTATCCACTTCAACAATCGCCTGCGGTGTACGGCCGCTGCGCTCAGCGCCCTCCTCCAACTGGCGGATGTTGAACTCGCTTTCCACCGCAACGATCACTTCAATCTCTTCTGGAAGCGCGAACAGGCGATCGATCTTCTGCGCACCCACAAGCTGGTTTGCGATCAGGATCGGGCCGAGGCCGGCCCGGGCGAGAACTTCGGCTTCGCCGAGCTTGGCCGCCGTGATGCCGATCGCTCCCGCGGCAAGCTGGCGCCGCGCGATCTCGGGCGTCTTTGGGGTTTTGAAGTGCGGACGCAGGCGGCTATGTCGCGAAGCGAACCAGTCGCTCATGCTCTTGATATTTGCCTCGACAATATCGAGGTCGAGCAGCAGGGCAGGCGTGTCTATCTCGTACCTTTTCATGGCGGGAGCATACCATGTAAGGGTGTCCGCCGAAGGAGAGTGCAATGACCGTCAAGGCCTACGTCCTGATCGTCACCGACCCGGGACAAACCACACAGGTGCTGGCATCGATCCGCCGTATCGCGGCAGTGAAGAACTCGTACGAGGTGATCGGACCGTACGACATCATTGTCGAGATCGAGGTCAGCGATCTGGCTGAGATTCCGCCAATCCTCGGTGAGGGTATCCGCCGTCTCGAAGGAATCATCAGCACGACCAGCCTGATGACGATCCCGGAACGTGGTCAGCCTGCGTAAGCCGGATCAGCTGCCGCTTTTTCATCAGGGCGGCAAGCCAAACGAGGGTCAAAGCCTGCTATCATCCGGATACGCGCGGGAGTGTACCATTCCGGTCCACGCTTCCCCGGGCAGATAGCGGGAGCCTGGCGTGGATGCCTCATTCAGCTTCGAAGGCCGCACCTACAGACCGCAAGTTGTGCGCTGTGGCAAAGTGGGCTGCAAGACCTGCGCCCGCAAAGGCGGTCATGGTCCGTACTGGTACGCCTTCTGGAAGGTGAAAGCCCGTACGGTTAGTCGATACATCGGCAAGGTGCTACCGCCGGGCATCACCCCGCCGGCACGTAGCGTAGCGGCGCCGACCGGCTGGAGGCTTCCGCGCTGTACTACCGAAGCGCAACTCGTGATTCAGGCCGCCTGGCAGGCTGCCGACTACGGTCGCGTCTACCCGGAACACCTGTTACTGTCGCTCACCCGCACTGACGAAGGTCTCGGTGCGCGAGTGCTGCGTTCGCTGGGTGTGAATGAGGCCACGCTGCGGCCGCTGATGACTGGCATTTCCCTCGCTTCGCAGTCCGCAAGCGGCCGCCGGCTCGCAGGGCTTGCAGCCGGTGAGGCACGGCGCTGGCACGACCCGACGATCGGCACAGAACACCTCTTGCTGTCCATCTTGCGGTTGCCGGACATCCCGATCGTGATCGCGATAGCGCGGCAAGGCGTGACACTTGAGCGAGCGATCGCCGCCGTTGCCGCAGTGCGTGGAGTGCCCGGCGCGGCCAGACGTTGCACGAGTTGCCGCAAGCAGACGCGGGCGACCTGGCAGTTCTGTCCGCATTGCGGTGTGCGTCGCGCGCAACCGGACTCGCCTGTGGCGACGGTTGTTCGCCCGTCAATCGGAATTTAGATCGCTAACTGGTGGAACCGGGGCTCTCGTTTCTCCATGAAGGCGAGCGCGGCCTCCCGATGTTCCGGCGTGCGACGGAACTCGCGGATCGAATACGCCTCCAGCGTGACGACGCGCCGCAAATCCTGTTCAAGTGCGTTTTGATGCAGCAAACGCTTCGCCGCCCAGGTGGCATCCATCGGGTTGGCCGCAATCTCGTCGGCCAGCGCAAACGCTTCATCCAGCAGTCGCTCGGCCGGCACGACGCGATCGATCAGGCGGCGAGCCAGCGCTTCTGTGGCATCGACAATGCGGCCCGTGAGCGCCAGATAGAGCGCGTTCGGCAGGCCGGCAACGAGCGGCAGGTAGCGCGTGCTGCCGCACTCGGGCGTCAGTCCCACCCGCACGAAGCGCGCTGAGAAGCGCGCCGCCTCCGAAGCGATACGGATGTCGCAGGCAAGGCTCATCGTTAGGCCAACCCCGATCGCCGCGCCGTTGATTGCGGCGATGGCCGGCTTGCCGGCTGCGAGCGTCACCGGCACTTCCTGGCTGCTCACCTGTGCCAGCATCGGCGACTCGGCCTGCGCCGGGGTGCCTTCCGTCGAAAAGCGCTGCGCGAAGCCACCGATGTCGGCGCCGGCGCAGAAGCCCCGCCCGTTGCCGGTTATGACGATCGCACCGACTGCCGGATCGCGGTTAGCCCGCTCCGCTGCAGCGATGAACTCGTTCTCCATCGTCAGGGTCCAGGCGTTCAACCGTTCCGGCCTGTTCAGGGTGATCAGTGCCACCCTGTTCCGGCGCTCATATTGAATCTGCGTGTAGCTGCTATCGGTCATGCGGCTCTCCTGTAATCCATCTATTCCGGCGTCACTTCCACGATCAGTTCGATCTCGACCGGCATGCCGTTTGGCAACGACTGCATTCCTACCGCCGACCGCGCATGACGTCCCGCGTCGGCGAAGATCTCGACGAATAGGTCGGATGCGCCGTTGATCACGTATGGCTGCCGCACGAAGTCCTCGGTGCAGTTCACCATGCCGAGCAGTTTAACCAGCTGACGTACTTTATCGAGGTCGCCGATTGCGAGCCGCAGCGTCGCCAGCAGGTTGATAGCAGTCTCGCGTGCGGCCTGTCTGCCCTGCTCCTCGGTCAGTTCGCGTCCCACCTTGCCAACCCATTCGAGCACACCGCCCCGGTTCGGGCCATGGCCGGAAAGATAAATCAGGTTTCCCACCCGTCTCCACGTAAGAAAGTTCATGCCTGATCGGCCGCCGCCGCTCGCTTCCGGCAGCGTGATTCCAAGTTCTTTCAGTCGCTCTTCCGCATTCATGCTGTTTCTGCCTCGGTTACAGATTATTGTTCTCGCCACAGCGGCACGGAAATGATTAACCTTGAGCGCGGAACTGACGGGTCGCGACATAGGCGCGCAAAACGGGCCTCAGCTCGCTCTTCACTGACGCCGCCCATCCAGCTGTGTCGTCGGTGGCCCCGACCGCATCGATAACCGGCTCCAGTGCGGTCCAGAGGGTCTTATTGAACTCGGAAAGCATGCTCAGTCGCAGGCCAGGCGGAGGCGGCAACGCGGCAGCTTGCCGCAGCGATGCCATGTGCCCGATGAGCGGACCGCCATCGTGAGCATCCGCTCGTTCGCTGATGACGCGGCAGACACGCTGTAGGTCTTCGTTCTCGCGCACGAGGTTTTCCGCCGCAGCATCCCATTCAGCGGCAATCGATTCCAACAACGACATGCTGTACCGGAGCTGTGCTTGCGTCCAGGGAGTGCTCAGTTCAGGCAGAATGCCGCCGGCAAGGGTCGCGACAACGCCACGAATCGCTTCCGGTGGATTCGGCCGCATGCCATCAACCTCCGGCGATGCCGACCAGCAGTTCAAGCCGGTCGCCATCGGTGAGTGGCACGTCCAGCTCGACCTGCTTGCCATTCACGATCGCCAGCAGTGCTTCAAGGTCCGGGCCGGTAAAGCCTTCACCTTCGGCAACGACAGCAGGTGTCAAGCCGGGAGCGTACGCGACCGTGAGCTGCTCTCGGCGCGAGGTTGCACGCTTCGCCAGCAGCGGC
>JBBRGK010000117.1:0-7818 GCA_038240805.1 Dehalococcoidia bacterium
CGGGACGGCGTGAGGTCTTCCGGGACGGGCCGGCCTCACCCATCACGTTCGGGTTTTGTTCAGATTAATCGTGGTATTTCGGTCACGTTCGGTGTGCATGATGCTGTAAACAACGGATTCGATTAGGCTTCACCATGCAACCCCTGTGGAGTTCTGCTCAACAGATTGGATGATGGCGATGCCAGACGATCAACTCCCGCCGGAGCGCGGTCCAGGCGAAGCCGGCAAAAGCGGCCCGCCCCAACGGCCGCGCGTGATTTCGCAACCGGGGCCACGCCATCCCCGACAGCCGGTGGAAATGCGCGGGATCAGCGCCAGTGGCACGACCGCGCCGCCGGAAGTCCGTGCCAGTTTGCCGGAAGAGCGGCCGCGAGCGGCAGCCTCGTACCGCCGGTTAAGCCCCGACCTGGAGCTTCGTGAGGTCCGCTCGGGCTCGCGCCCCGGCACCAGGTACGTGCGGACGATGACCGCACAGTCACGCAGCTTCCAGAAAGTAGGGCCGGGAGTCCTGCGCGCCATCGGCGAAGCGTCGGCCCCCAAAACAGGGCTTTCGCGGTTCACTGGCGCACTCAGGCGAAAGTTCATCGGCTCGCCGCTCGCCAGTTCAGAGCTCGCACATGAACGGCTGACGAACATCAAGGCACTGGCGGTCTTCTCGTCGGACGCTCTGTCATCCGTCGCATACGCCACCGACCAGATCCTCGTGGTGCTGATCGTCGCCGGCACCGGCGCGCTCAGTAACGTCCTGCCGATAAGCGTCGGGATTATCATCCTGCTGGCGCTGGTCGGTATCTCCTACCGGCAGACGATCAAGGCGTATCCGAACGGCGGCGGCTCGTACATCGTCGCGCACTCAGAGCTCGGCGTCTGGCCGGGCCTGATCGCCGCCGGATCGCTGATGGTGGATTATGTCCTGACTGTCGCGGTCAGCATCTCCTCCGGCGTACAGGCGGTGACATCTGCAGTCGATTTCTTGCATCCATATACGGTCGAGATCGCCATCGCCTCGCTGGTATTCATGGTGGTGGTGAATCTGCGTGGTGTGAAGGAGTCCGGCTCGATCTTTGCCGCCCCGACCTACGTCTTTATCCTCAGTATCATGGTCATGATCGGGGTTGCATTCTTCAAGATCGTCTCTCACGGCGCCTCCCCTTTAAGCGGCGGTGAGGCCCAGCAGGGCGTGCTTCAGCTGAAACGAACCGGCGAGAGCATCGGCATCTTCCTGATCCTGCGCGCGTTCGCCTCCGGCTGCACTGCAATGACCGGCGTCGAGGCGATCTCGAATGGCGTACCGGCGTTCAAAAAGCCGGAGGCCGACAATGCCCGCGCAACGCTCGCCTGGATGGCCGGCATTCTCGGCGTGATGTTCATGGGCATCAGCATTCTTGCGCATCACTATGGAATCGTGCCGGACGATCCAACGATCCAAGGAGCGCAAACGGTGCTCTCGAAGATCGCCCACCTGGCGTTCGGGCAGGGCAACAACCCGTTCTACATCATTACCCAGGCAGCGACGTTCCTGATCCTCGTGCTCGCGGCCAATACCAGCTTCGCTGACTTTCCCCGGCTCGCCTCGATCCTGGCGCACGACGGCTACATGCCGCACCAGTTCTCGTTTCGCGGCGACCGGCTCGCTTTCTCCAACGGCATCATCGTGCTCGGACTGTTCGCCGGCCTGCTGTTGATCGGCTTCAAAGCCAACACGGACGCGCTCATTCCCCTCTACGCCGTGGGCGTGTTTGTCTCGTTCACGCTGTCACAGTCAGGCATGGTGCGGCACTGGCTCGTGCGCCGCAAGCGCGGCGGTCCCGAAGCCGCCAGCGCGACCCGCAGCCTGTACATCAACGGCACCGGTGCGATCGTTACCGGCCTCGTCGCAATCGTGATCGCCGTGACCAAGTTCATTCATGGCGCCTGGATCGTGATCGTCCTGATCCCGATCATCGTGCTGATTCTTCGTGCGATCGGCCGGCACTACGAATCCGTGGAACGCGAGATCGAGGTCACCGACGAAGATCTGCGGAATCTGCGCCTGCAGGCGCCCACGCTGCAAACCGTGATCGTCCCCGTGGGCACGATCAACCGCGCCGTGGTCGATACGCTCGGCTATGCGATGTCGATCTCGACTGATGTGACCGCTGTTCACGTCACCGACGATCTGGAGGCGGCAGAGCGGCTGCAGAACCGCTGGGAAGAATGGGCGCCGGACGTGCCACTGGTGATCCTGGAGTCACCTTACCGATCGTTCAACGGCCCGCTGCTCTCTTATATCGACTTTGTCAGCGAGCGTCGTGGCGCCGATCACATGATCACCGTGGTGCTGCCGGAGTTCGTGCCCGAGCACTGGTACCAGCATGTCCTGCACGGTCAAACGGCGCTTCGGCTAAAGGCGAAACTGCTGTTCCGCCCTAACACGGCGGTGGTCGATGTGCCGAAGCATCTCGGCAAGCAGAAGCGCGGCATCAAGCACTAAAGGTCAGGCGCCTACGCGGCCTGCAACATGTGCTCGCGCAGGAGCTTTACGGCGCGGGCGTGAAGTTGCGAAACGCGAGACTCACTGATGCCGAGCATCTGGCTGATCGTGCGCATGCTCTGACCCTGGCGGTAGTGCGCATCGATCAGCACCTCTTCCCGCGGGGGCAAGGCGGAAACGGCCTCTAGAAGCAGCCGGCTGAGCTCACGCCGGTCGAGCGTTGCTTCCGGGCTTATTTCCGGGTCATCGTCGGCCAGCACCCCCAGCAAACCTGGGCCGCTTTCGTCCCCGGCGCCGTTGCGGCCGTCTTCAGCCTGCTCCAACGACACAGCGACCTGGCCGAGATCCTGCAGCGTGCGCCGCAGAACTGCCAGCGGCTGACCCAGGGCGGCAGCGACATCCGTCAACTCTGGCCATGAGCCCGCAGCGTGGGCAAGCTCGGCGGAGACCCGGTCGATCTCCTTGCCCCTGGCCCGCAGGCTGCGCGAGAGCGGATCGCGCGTACGCAGAGCATCCTGGATCGTGGTACGGATGTGCATGACGGCCCAGGTGCTGAACTTCAGCCCGCGACCGGCGTCAAAACTATCCGCAGCGTCGATCAGACCCTCGATGCCGTATGCGGTGATGTCTTCAAAGTCGAGCAGGATGCTCTGGCCGGCATGGCGTGCCATTGAGTTGGCCACATATCGCACCAGCGGCAGGTTGTCGGCAATCATCTGCTCTCGCGCCTGCTTCTCCTCGACCGATAGCGCCTGCAGGGCATCGAGCCGCCGTTCTTTCCTGCAACCTGCCTCGGCAGGCGCGGCCACGGCCAGAATCGCCTCTGCCGCATCGACGGCGAGCAGTTCGTCGGCGGCAGCACAAAGAGCAGCGCGATCAGGTTCTGCGCCGGGGAAGCGCGGCTCCGCAACGGCACCGGGTTTGGTAGGAACTTCGAGCAGAAGAGAGTTAATCGTCACGCATACAACCTGCAGCCGGATGAGTGACTACAGCTTCGTTCCCGCACGAGATGTTGCTAAGTGAGGGAAACCCTCATTCCCGTATAGGGGTTTCCCTGATTTTTGTGACGATGATCAATCAGTTCTGTTACGGAATAACCGACGAATTCAGGGCCTGACGCTATAGCGGACGATGTGCAGGCCGCTGTTGATGTCGCTGAGGAAGATCAGGTCGCCGTCGAGATGCACGCCCCAGACGAGCGTCGTATCAGGGAATACGGCGCCACGTCCGTTTGCGCTGGCACTGGGGACGTATGCTGCAACCTCACGCGACAGGGCAGGATTGCTGATATCCACGACCCGCAGGCCATCGCTGTACCAGGAGAGGAAGGCAAGGTCGCCTGCCGCTTCCGGATTGTGGACCGTGTACGCTCCGGCCCCCGGCGATGGAAAAGCCATGCTATCCGGCGTCTGATAGACGGCAAGCTGCCGTGGCGCCGAGAGATCGGCGATATCCCAGATCCGCAAACCGCTGGAGTGCTTCTCCGAGGGTAGCTTCACTGGCAGGGCGCCGACGCCGAGTGCAGCGCGCAATACGGCGGCTTCTGCCGCGCGCACCGTTACCACCGGGATATCCAGGTCTTTCCCGCCCGGCTCAGCAATCGGTTCGCCCGATGATGGGGCAATCAGCGCGATGGCGCCTGCGGCACTTAGCCGGTTCGCCTGTTCCTCCAGCGAGCAGCTGCCGGCGTCGACCAGCGCGACACGCCCCTTTGCATCCGCCAGCAGCCGCGTATTCGGACAGCCGCTGCCCACAGCGACCAGGTCACCATTCAGCACACCGGTTTGAGCCAATGGCTTCGAAAACAACGCCTCGCAACCGTAGACCTGAACCGGCCCGCCCGGCGTCTGCACCATGAAGTGCAGTCCAGACGGCGGCTGGAACACACCGTCCTCATCGGCGATAAGCAAATACCGGCCGTTGCCGGCCTCCGCAACCGAGTGCGTCTCGCCCTCGTCGTCCGGCCCGTATTGGATGCGTCCCAGGAGTCGCGGCGTCGTCGGGTCAGAGATGTCGAGCACGATAACACCTGCATCCCAATAGGAGAGGTAGACGCGGTTCGGGTCGCTCGACGCTCGGGCGCTGTGGTCAAAGATCGCGTGACGGCAGCCGATGCCGCCCCGCAGGTCAATGCCAAGTGCCTTTTGAACGCCCCAATCGGCAAGCTGCACCGGTCGGCGCGGGTCGCTTACATCCACGATGCGAAAATCACCGTCACCACCGCCGCTCTCGGAGGCCGGCACGGCAAGCAGCGCCAGGGCACGGCTGCCTTGCTGGACGACGTCCAGCTCGTGCACACCGCGGGCGGCGCCGGTAGCGAAGAATCCGAGCTGGACCGGCGACTGCGGGTCGGTAACGTCGTACAGCGAAACGCCGCCCTGTCCGGATTTATCGCAGCGCTGGATTCCTGTGGCGAGCAGGTCGCCGGTGAAGGACGGTGTACTGACGTGGCGAACGACAACATCTTCCTGCGACGTGCCACTGATCGCAGCGACGCTGCCAAGCAGACGCGGGCTGGCAGGATCGTGTACGTCGACCATGCGCACGCCCGTTGCCGGACAGCTAGAGCCGATGCCGAACGTGCCGACGTACGCAGTGCCGTTGAACTCCCACACGTCGGCATTGAAGCCACGCCCCAGCGCGAGGTCTGCCACGGGGGTCAGCGTTACAGACAGTGGCTCAGGCGCCGGCGTAGGAGTGGGGACTGACGTCACGGTCGGCGATGCGGGTTTCACTGCGGTCGATGCCGACGGCTGGGTCGGCGAACTTGCTATGGCAACAGGTGTGCTCGTCGCTGCCTCAACGTCCACCGCCGGTGATGGCGGCGCCACGGTGGCTGCGTGGATCTGCGCCACTGGCGCAAGGGTGGCAGCGGTCGGTTCCGGTGTGCGGGCGGGCAACGCTTCCTTCTGATCGCATGCGGCCAGAAAGAGAACTGCCGCAGCAATGAGCAGCGCCGCTCTCGATCTGCAAACTAAACGATGAGCCACGTTGTTAATCCCTTTTGAGCAGCACTGCCGCGACCAGATTCCGACGCCATTGTCTCTTGTCTCGGCAGAGAAACCTAACCGATGCCTCTATTTCAGCGAGTCACTTGTCATTCTAAAGTGACCGCGCTACAGTGACGTGGCATAGGCATCGGAGGGATGAACATGGCGGACAATCAGGCCAGCTCACGGGCAGAAGAGGTCGCGCGGGTGCGTGGATACCTCACCAGCCAGGCAGCAAAGCTCACCCCGACGCAGATCGTCGAGAAGGTGCGTGAGTCGCAGACCGCTGTGTTAACGGCGGCAGCGGCGATCCCGGCAGACCGCTTCACAACGCCCCCTACGGGCGATGAGTGGTCAGCAGCCGAGGTGCTGCATCATGTGCTGACGGTGATCGGCGATCACTCACGCAGCATCATCAGCACGATTCGCACTGGCACGCCCTCGCGGGTGCGTCCTGACCGTCTGGAGCACCTGACAAAGGATGTCACGCTCGACCAGGTGCGCGATCTAATGGCCGCTGAGCGCGATGAGCTGTTCACTACTGTGCTTGCTGCCGATCCGAACGTGCACCTCGACGTGGCCGTCATGAGCCACCCGGAGTTCGGCTCGTTTAACTGGCGCGAAGCGCTGCTATTCGTCCGCGTCCACGATACCGATCACGCCCGTCAGCTTGAGAAGATCACCGCGGCAACACAAGCGCCCGCCTGACGTCGAGCGACGCGGTTGGTTACTCTCCCAGGAACGGGTTGTCGCGGATATCCAACTCCTGCTTGACCACAACCAGCTTGCGCGGGTCGATATCCCCTGTGACCACAACGCCGGGGCCAATGTAGGCGCCGTATCCGACCATCACGCCGGGATAGAGCAGCACACCGATGCCGGTGCGCACGCGGGCGCCGATGATCGAGCCGAACTTCTCCCGCCCGGTTCTGAGGCGTTCGCCGCCGGCTCTGGCCCGCACCGGCGGGGGATAGAACGGCGCATTGGCTGTGACCGTGCCGAAGCCAAGCCCCGCTCCATCGTCAATCACGCTGTCGCCGGCATATGTGTGGTGCAGGTGTACGTTGCTGCCAATCCATGACCGCGCCACCTCGCAGCCGTAGCCGATCTCCGTGTTCTTGCCGATCATGCTGCAGCGCACGAGGCAACCGTTTCCGACCACGCTGCCGGGGCCGATATAGGCCGGGCCGACGATGCTCGCGCCGGGAAAGATACGCACGTCCTGCAGCACCGGCTCGTCGCCGCTGCGAGCAAGGTAAAAGTCCATGACATCGAGCACATGCCAGGGATATTTGATCGGCCGCCAGTCGCCCTTGTACGGCAGTACCCCGTACCGCTTGCGGCCAAACAGATCGGTGAGCGCCCGCTCGTAGTGGTCGTCAGTTGTCGCGGGCTGCCGGTACTGGTGGCGAAGCGCCTCGAACAGCGCCGTCGCATCACGGTGCCAGTGCACGACGAGGTTGATCATGTTGCTCGGTTCGTGGCCCGCGCCCGGCTTCTCGATGATCGTCTTCAGCCGCCCGTCTGCCGCTGTTTGCAGGTAGCCGGCAGGAAAGTACTCCGTCACCGTTCGCCCGGTGATCAGTCCGTCGGGGCAGTCCGGCTGTGCGATCAGCTCGGCCACCCGCTGAAACAGGGCAGGCTCAACCACGTCATGTGCCTGCGTCAGCAGCAACGGCAGCTTTTCAAACCGGGCGTCTCCCAGAGCCTGCGCAGCGGTCAACACCGCATCGCCCATGCCCTGTGCCTCTGCCTGCACGAACACGTCTACAAGCGCTCCGGGTTTCCGGTAGCTATCGAGGAGGGCACGAATCGGCGCTTCTGTGCGCGCGTTTGCAACCACAACGAAGTCACTGAAGCCCGCAGCTGTCAGAGCATCCAGGTGATGTGCGAGCAATGGCCGTCCCAGGATCGGCAGCAGGGTTTTGTCGCGCAGCGGCTGAAAGCGGCTGTTACTGCCCCCTGCGAGCACGACGACCAGCGTTCGCATTACCGCACTCCCTTCGTCGGCAGCGTGGCGATTCCGCCATCCAGCAGCCGCTCCACGATCGGCGCCGTTTCGGCGACCAGCGGTCGGAGCCAGTTCCGAAAAGCTGCGGTGGGCTTGCGGCCTTCAACAAAACCCGGCGGCAAGAGACGCTCCGTGCGGGCGATGCGCTCCAGACCGGTGAGACCGTAAGTGACCTGATATACGTCGCCCTGTTCGCGTTCGATCGTGACACAGACGCCGCTCTCGCCGGCAAGCGCGGCCCGGACGGCGTGCTGGCCGGTGGCGAACGCCTCGTAGCGGTCCAGTTCGCAGGCGGGTAGCAGCGCCACTTTCTGCATCGCGCCCAGCACCTCAAGCCGGCATCG
>JBBRGK010000118.1:0-7799 GCA_038240805.1 Dehalococcoidia bacterium
GCTGCGCGTGCCGAAAGTTGCCGCGGCTGTGGCAAGGCCACTGACCAGACCGGGGACGGCAGCAGCGCAGGGGCCGCTGTAGTTGGCGTCGTCCTTTACGCCGACGAAACCCTGCGCGTCAGCGCGAAACGCGGGGGTCAAGGCATACATCCGGTCGTGGGCGGCGAGCGGCGCCCGGACCTGATAGTCCACGATCGCCTCGCGTCCGCCGGCCATCCGGATCGTCATGAAGCCGCCGCCACCGAGACCGCTCATCATCGGCTCGGCCACGCCGGTCGCGAACGCCATCGCCACTGCCGCGTCGACGGCGTTGCCGCCCTCGCGCAGCACCTCCAGCCCCGCAGCAGCCGCGGCGGCGTGCTTCGCCGTCACCATGCCGCCGCGCCCGCACGCCTCGGTACGCGTCACCAGCCGATCGGTCGTGCTGGTTGCCTGCCTGATGTCGCTGAGAGCGGTCATGCTGCGCCTCGCAATCCGGAGCGGTGTCTCGTCGTTCGATGATTCACACGATACACCTCACCCCTTACCCTCTCCACTGCTCCGCAGTAGAGAGGGCGATCATTAGTTGCGTTGCACGGAGTTCGATCTCTCCCGCTCATCCTCACTACTCGTTTCTGGCACCCAATAATCGCCCTCTCTGCCGGCCGCAGCCGGTGGAGAGGGTAAGGGGTGAGGTCGGCGGGCGGAATCATCCCTCTGCTATTGCACCGCGAAGAGCCGCCATTCGCCTGGCACTCCATCCAGGCTGCCCGTGCCGCGCTCAATTACTGCTATGCCGGAGCCGGCGATCAGGTCCTGCACGCTGCTGGTGATCAGCACCTCGCCGCTCTTCGCCGTTGCTGCCAAACCATGGGCTGCGCGTACCGCGGGTCCGCTGGCGTGGTCACCGCTCAACTCACAGGTGCCGGTGTGAAGGCCAGCGCCGGCTTCGATTCCGAGCCCCCGCGCACCCACGAGGATTGCGCGGGCGCAGCGGATCGCCCGCGCCGGCCCGTCGAAGGTCGCCAGCACAGTGCTCGCAGGGGTGGAAGCCAGCTGGCCGCGGTAACGCTCAACCTCCCGTTTGACGACGGCAGGGAAGCCGGACCAGCCCGCGTTCGTGCTGTCACCGGTGACCGCCATTGCGGTCGCAAGCACCTGCTCGACCTCTTCCACGGGTTCGAGGCCGGCGATGAACTGCCGAACCTGCTCGACTTGCGCATCCGCCTGGTCGCTAAACCAGGGGATGTGATCCTCGCCCGGTAGCTCCACCAGCCAGGCGCCGGGGATCGCCGCCGCGATCTGGCGTCCATACGCGACAGGAACCAGTCGATCGCCGGTCAGGTGTAGCACAAGCGTCGGTACGCGCACGGCAGGGAGCACGGCAGTGACATCAATCTCCCAGTTCATCCTGGTCAGCGCGATCATTGCGCGTGGGGTGGCGGCGAGGCGTTGCAGCCTGGCAAACCACTGTTGCGTGCCGGGATCGTCCGCGACGCTGGGCGCGGATCGCTGGAGTGTCGTTCGCGCCTCGGCCACCGTCCCACGCTGCTCGGCGATCCGCTGGAGCATCGTATCGCGCTCCGCCGTACTCAGCGCACTGCTGGGTACGGTGGCGAACGTGCCGCACAGGAGCAGCGCCGCCACGCGCTCCGGATAGGTGGCGGCGAAGAGAATGCTCATCGGGCCGCCCTCTGAAATGCCGAAGAGGACCGCGCGCTCGGAGCCCGCCGCGTCCATCACGGCGCGCACGTCATCCATCCGCTCTTCCACGCCTGGTAACTGGCTCTCCGAGACGCGGTCGGACATGCCAGTGCCGCGCTTGTCGTAGGTGATCAGCCGGCAGAACGATCCCAGCCGACGCAGGTACCGGGTGATCACCGGGTTCTCCCAGGTGTGTTCGATGTGGGAGAGCGCTCCGGGGCTCAGCACGAGATCGATCGGACCGTTCCCCAGCACCACATAGGCGATGTACAGATCGCCGCTGCGGGCGTACTGCGTCTCCGGTGGCGACCACGGTGCCGACTCAGCGTCGGCCACGGCGGCTGGCTCGAACGCCGACGGTGCCTCCTCTGTCTTCGCTGAAGGTGCTGAGGATGAAGGTGGCACTCCCGGAGAAGGCTCCCGTACGCCCGCGCCAGTCGCGATTCCCAGACCGGCAAGCGCCCGGATCACGTCCGGTAACCAGGCGGCCGCAGGCCGGTCCAGCAGCTCAACCCACTGCCAGCCCTCGAGCCAGTATTCGACGTTCTCCGGGATGGTCGTGCGTTCCAGCAGCAGGGGCAGATAGGGCCGTTCGTACTTCCAGGCGAGCTGCACCTCTTGCAAGACGTTGCGGGACTGCATAGCCGCATTGGAGCAGAGTACAACGTGGGCCGCGCAGTCGCGGATGCCGTGAACGATCTCGCGCCCCCAGCTGAGACCGCCAGTGATCGCCTGCTGGTCCAGCCAGACACGCAGTCCCGCAGACTCAAGTGCACTGACGACCTCCAGCGCCCGCTGGCGGTCGTGACTGCTGTAGCTCACAAATACATAGGCGCCGGCGCCGGGTCGCTGCTCCTGCATGCCGATCTCTCACCTCTGAGCGGACGCATCAGCAGTCTACTACGCATGAAGATGGGCGGATCGGGGAGTGCGCAGCGCCAGGCAAAACTGCTCGCCAGAATCAGCGCTCGATGTCGTCCAGGTGTTCTTTGCGATGAATCGCGCGCGACAGGTTAAAGGGGGTCCCTACCGCCGTGATCTTCGCCAGCATCTCATCGCTCAGCGCTGCCACCTTGCGGTCTGCCTCCTCGGCGAGCCGCAGCGCAAGCTGCGCTGCATCACGCGGCGGCAGCGCCAGACAGAGCGGTTTGGACGAGTCGTTCACCCATTCGATATCGTCAGGCTCGCAATCGGTGGCTGAAGGATCAACGCCGCCTCCCCACCTGTCGAGCAAGAAAATTGCTCGCGCATCCCAAAAGCCGATGTGCGCCAGCACGGCCGCCACCGTCCAGCCAGCGGGCATGGGCTGGCTCAACTCTTCATCGCTCAGGCGGTTGACGAGCGAACGCAGGCGCTCACGCTCCATGTCGTTTTCTGCCACAAAAGCCCGATCTACTGACATATGTACCTCCATACCGATCGTTGTAAGTTTCAGCGAACTACGTTCGCAAACCCGTGCCCGCAGGATATAGTGCCTGTAGATCGAATTTCTCCGAATCTCACCGCGAAAGGAACCCCGCTTGCGTACGAAACTACTTGCCGCCCTGCTCCTGGTCTGCTGTGGCTCGATGCTGGCCGTCGGTCACGTTGTGGCGCAAACGCCGTTCACGTCCAGCTCTCTGGGAGCGCTGCTGCTGAACCGGTCCGACATCAATATCGCGCTCGGCGTGTCTGCCTCGGACGAGCGCGTCACCAGCTCGTTGGATCTTGATCCAATATCCAGCAGCGCCGATACGAACGCGGGCCGGCTGTTCTTCACGACCAACAACATCATCGGCGTCGACCTGTTCGCGAACGCCGATGGCTCCCCGATCACGAGCGCCCAGCAGAGCGACGTGTTGAGCGATCAGCGCATTCGCCTTGTGGCACAGGCCCTGGTCGATAGCAACAGTTTCAGCGGTTTCACACTGGGTGGCTCGGCAGGAATCGGCGATGCGGACCAAATCGCTTCGTTCAGCGGCTCCATAGGGGGAGTCACAGGCAACATCGTCGCCGATTTCTTCATCAAGGGTAATATCTACGGCTTCGTTTTTTACGCCTCGCAGGGTGACACCGATGCAACCGTGGTCGGCGCCGTGGCCCAGTTGCAGGTGATGAACCTGCCTTGAGAGCAGCCAACCCTGACAGGCTGCTCAGATGCTGAGGTCGCGGCAGGGCGCTTCGCCGCCGCCCCCACCGGGCGGGCATCACCAGAATACAGTTTCTGTACACCTCAGAAACCTGATAGCACGTCTACGGATCGTCCCTTCTCCCAGAATTGGGAGAAGGGATAAGAGGGATGAGGGCTCGTTGCCTCACTTGATTGCGAGCGCGTTCGGGGGCGAGCCGATGCCGCCGGGAACGTGCAGCGGCGCCGAGGCGAGGAAGCATTCATTGACGTGATCCTCGGCGCAGTCGGCGGCGTACGCTTCCAGGTCCCACATCTCGCCGAAGGGCATGCCGAGATAGGCGAGCGCCCGCATGTGCAGCCAGCCGGTGGCCAGATCGGTGGGGTTGAACTCGACCGCAGGGCTGTCGCCGGCGACGGCTGCGATGCGGTGGTCCCAGAGCCAGCCGGCCATCTCAACGCTTGCATCGAGGCCCGGAAAAGCCATCTCCTGCTGCATCGCTTCGCGGGCGGCGCGGTCGGAGCGGAGGTAGTTCTCCGTGAAACCGGAGCGAATGAGCAGGATGTCGCCTGGCTGGATCTCGACGGCACCGGCCGCGGCGACCTCCTCAAGCAGCTCCGGCATGATCCGAAACGGGGTGCGGGCGTCGATCGGTGTGCCCTTCGCCGCCTGGTGGCGGGCCACATCGAGCAGAATGCCTCGGCCCGCGATGCCGCGCCGGGCCAGGTTTTCGATCCCGTTGCGCTGGCCGGTGCGGACCTGCTCGCGGGTGGCGAAGTTGTAGTAGCCGCGCTCCGGGTGGCCGGCGTGGGCCAGGCTGTCCCACTGGCTTGAGCGCTGGGGATAGAAGTTGTCGAGCCAGTCGTCCATGGCGAAGCCGGCCCCCATTTCGACCACGTTGTGCCGGTGGGCGCCGCGGCCGAACAACGGTGGATCGGGCAGATCGATGCGCCAGTTGAGGCCAAAGCTGATCCCTTTGCGCACCAGCGCCGCCGCGGCACGGACTCGCTCTGGCGTGAGGAAGTTAATCGTACCAAGCTGATCATCTTTGCCAAACAGGCCCCAGTTCGAGCCTTTTGGCGCGTCGGTGCGCTCGCATAGCGCGGCATAGGTCGGCAGGCCGTCGCCAGCGTTTGCCGAACCCTCAGCACCTGCATCGGAAGATGTCATTACTTGCTCCTCTGGTGTGCTTTCAGGTCCCGGTCCACGCGGTCCAGACGGTCCAATTAAACGGCCGCGGTGCCGGTGTGTTCACCATACCGCCTCACCGTCACCAACGCACGGCAGCCGGAAGGCACTCGCCGCCGTCAACGTGATGCGGCCGATCGGTCAGAGCGCAGCGGGTCAGTCGCCATAACATGCCCTGATCCTATGTTGCCTGCGCCGGGTGCCGTGTACGATAAACCGGGTCGCGGGCGAGGCCGCGCATGCAGATGGCGGAGTGTACTCGTGCCACGTTTCGGGCTGCCGATCGGCGAGGACAAGTTTTATACGCTGCTTGGCCAGGCGGCGGACAACGTGGTGATCGCCGGCGGCCTGCTGGTCGAGACGATGGACGACTTCGCTCACATCCAGATGCGCGCTGAGCGAATGCGCGAGGTCGAGCACCAGGGCGACTTCCTCACCCACCAGGTGATGAACCAGCTGCAGCAGAGCTTCGTGACCCCGATCGACCGCGAAGATATCGCCTCGCTGGTGCAGCGCATGGACGACGTGCTCGACCACATCGAGGCGGCCGTGACTGCGATGTGCGACTACGAGTTGCGCGAGGCGACCGTGAGCGCCCGCGAGATGGCCGTGGTGATCCAGAAAACCGGCATCACCCTTCAACAGGCGATGGCGCATCTGCGGCGGGCGGAGCTCAAGGCGATTCTGCCGCTGACAGTTGAGATCAACCGGCTGGAAAACCAGGGTGACAGTCTCTTTCGGGCCGCCATGCGTGACCTTTTTCAGAACGAGCAGGACGTGCGCGACATCATCAAGTGGCGCGAAGTCTACGACGAGCTGGAAGCGGCCACCGACAGCGCCGAAGATGTAGCCAACGTCATGGAAGGCGTCGTCCTCAAGTACGGGTAAGAGGGTCTCTGTGGACCTTGCTCTCGCCGGCGTCATCCTGATCATCGGCGTAGCTCTGGCATTCGACTTCATTAACGGGATGCACGATGCGGCGAACTCGATCGCCACCGTCGTCGCCACCCGCGTGCTGCGTCCCTATCAGGCTGTGATCTGGGCGGCCTTCTTCAACTTCGTCGCTGCGTTCACTTTCGGCGTCAGCGTGGCCAACACGGTCGGCAAGGGCGTGATCGACACGAAGATCGTGGACGAGCGCGTGATCCTCGCTGCCCTGCTTGGCGCGATCGTCTGGGACATGCTGACCTGGTACTGGGCGCTGCCGTCAAGCTCCTCGCACGCCCTGATCGGTGGCCTGGTCGGCGCGGCCGTGGTCAAAGCTGGCTGGAGCGCCGTCGTGGCGACGGGACTCAAAAAAACCGGCATCTTCATCGTCGTCTCGCCGATCCTGGGCTTCATTCTGGCCACACTTCTGGCAGGGCTGCTGCGGACGGTCTTCCGCAGCGCGCGTCCCTCCCTGGCAAACCCGGTATTTCGGCGGCTGCAGCTCGTCTCGGCAGCTGCATATTCGCTGGCCCACGGCACGAACGACGCCCAGAAGACGATGGGGATCATCAGCGTGCTGCTGCTCTCCACCGGGCACATGAGCCACGGCTTTCATGTGCCGATCTGGGTGATTCTCTCGGCCCATGTCGCGATCGCCGGCGGCACTATGGCTGGGGGCTGGCGTATCGTGCGCACGATGGGCTCGCGGCTCACTGCGCTTGAGCCGTACGGCGGCTTCAGCGCCGAGACGGCGGCGGCGGCCTCGATTTTCTACGCTGCACAGATTGGCGTGCCGGTCAGCACCACGCACACGATCGCCGGCGCGATCGCCGGTGTGGGTACCGCCCGGCGGACATCGGCAGTGCGCTGGCGGCTGGCGCAGTCGATCGTCTGGGCCTGGGTCGTGACGATCCCCGCCGCAGCACTCGTGGCTGCGCTGGTCTGGCTGGTGTTACGGCTGTTTCCCGGCCTGTAGGGGAGTATCGTTCAAGCAGGCTGCGGTCGGGTACGGCGGTGAGTAAGGAGCGAACGCATGCGGCAGTTGCCGTGGCAGCGGGTGGGAGCGGAGATAGGGCTCGGGCTGCTCGCGCTCATGGCTGCGGGCGTCGTCATTCTGCCCGCGTTCGTGGTCGTCAACTGGATCTTCAAGGCCGGCCTCTATCAGCTGCTGGTTTCGACCGTCGTGGCAGGCACCTTGCTGCTGCTCTACCAGTGGCGGCTGCGCCCCACCCTGCGCGAGCCGGCAATGCGCGCTGCTGCGGGGCTGGCCGAGGCGCTGCGCGGCTCGGATGAAGAGGCGCCGCCGGGTCCCTCCAACGCCGCCTTCCGCATCTGGGGCGGAGTGCCGATCGCGGCGCTGCGGGCTTCGGTCCACGCCGGCTCGGCGCACTCGGGCACAACTTACAGCGGCACGGTGGCGCTGCCTGAGTCGGTCTGCGCCTACGTCCGCTCGCGCGCCGGCACGTCGCCCACGCTGACCTGGGGGCTGTCCGAGGTCAGCGGAGAGCGGTTGCTGCTGCTGCAAGAGCCGGAGCAGGCCGGTGACGAGATACCGGCTCTGAGCAGCGCCCTGCAGCGCTCGCTGGTCTCCGAGGAGACTTTTTACCATCTCTGGAGCGCAGACGGGCCGGCCAGCTACGAGGATCCGATCGCGTTCGCCACGGTACTGCTTGCCCAGGCGGTGAACGGCAAGGAGGCGGAGCTGCACCAGCTTGCCGTGAGCATGGCGGAGCGGGTGGCGCTGCTGCCCGATATCTCCGGCGTCGAGGTGCTGACGAGCGAGTCGGCTGGCGGCACGGAGCCGCCGCGGGTGCTCTGGCTCGCAGCGGGCCGCAACCGCGGCGTGCGCCGCCAGGTCTACCTCGCGCTCGAGCCAACCTCGACCGCCCAGGG
>JBBRGK010000119.1:0-7742 GCA_038240805.1 Dehalococcoidia bacterium
GCGCCGGTAGCCGACTGCGCCGCATCGTTCCAGCCAGCGAAAGCGCAGACCAGAAACGGCTCGTGCAGGTCCGGCAGGCCGTCAATATGCAGCGAGGAGGACACCACGGGCTTCACGCGGCGTGGCTGTCTGGTGCGAGAAGGAGCCGCAGCGACGAACGGTGCCGCAGCCTCTGCCTTTTCCGCCTTATTCGGTCTGGTTGCCGCCCTGATCGCTCCGGGTAGCCGGGGTGTCCTGCTTGCCCTGATTGCCCTGTTTACCATCGATGGATCGTACTCCCGGTTCAGTGGCGACCGACCACATTGAACCCTCTCGAACCCTTTCATTATAGAGTGCGGCTCTCAACTGGAGTTCGAGGCACCCAAAAACCGCACTGATTTGATGCGAGGCATCGGCAATCTCAATCGTTAAGCCGTGGGCATATAGTGCCTGCCGATGCTACGCTTCGGAGTAGTGTTACCGGATGTCAGTTCTCTTATCGTAAAGATGCCGGACTGCACCGCGCAGTTGGTTCCGGGAGGCGCCTTATGACCAGCTCGACAACCCACGCCGACGCAGCGTCCGTATCGCCGATCCGCCTGAAGAAAGTCGTGGTGCTTGGCGCCAATGGCGCCATGGGCGCAGGTTCGGCCGCGATGTTCGCCGGCGGTGGCTGCGAAGTGACCATGGTCGCTCGCGACCTGGGCAAAGTCGAAGGTGCCCTCGCAACCGTGCAGGGTATCGCCAAGTCAGAGCGGATCGCGGATGGCATCGGCTCGCTGACTTACGCCGATGGCCTGGCGAAAGCGGTTGAGGGCGCCGACCTTATTTTTGAAGCGCTGGCCGAAGACCTGGAGCTGAAGCAGCAGATCCTGGCGCAGATCGACGCCGTGCGGCCCGAGAATGCGGTCGTCGCCACCGTCTCATCCGGGCTATCGATCAGGTCAATGGCAGAAGGGCTGAGCCAGGGGCTGCGGTCGCACTTCGCCGGCATCCACCTTTACAACCCGCCGCACATGATGACCGGCACGGAGCTGATACCACATCCTGATATGGATCCCGCCCTCGCCGACGCGATTGCGGAGGTGCTCACCAGCCGCTTCGGTCGCTCGATGATCGTCTGCGCCGACATGCCTGCTTTTGCCGGCAACCGCATCGGCTTCAAAGTCCTGAACGAGGTCGCGCAGCTCGCCGAGCAGCACGGCGTCCAACTCATGGACACGCTGATCGGGCCGTACACGGGCCGCGCCATGGCGCCGCTGGCAACCGTCGACCTGGTCGGCTGGGATGTGCACCAGGCGGTCGTCGATAACGTATACGCCAACGTGAAGGACGAGTCGATCGAATCCTTCCGCCTGCCAGGCTACATGCAGCGGTTGATCCACCGTGGCTACCTTGGCGACAAAACAGGGCTGCTGGGTGGCTTCTACCGCAGGATTCGTGAGGACGGACGCGTGGCTTCCGAGGTGCTGGATCCGTCCACCGGCTCATACCGTCCGGCCGAAAAGCTGAAAGTGCCCTTCGTCGAAGTCGTGAAGGACCTGCATCACCGCGGCCGATATCAGGAGGGGATCGATCGGTTTATGGATGCCGAAGGGCCGCAGGCAGATATTGCCCGTCGCGTTATCCTCGGCTACGTCAGCTACGCGCTGAACCGAGTTGGTCCCAACGAGGTCGTGCAGCGTTACGAGGACGTGGACCGGATCATGAGCGCCGGCTTCAACTGGGCGCCGCCGAGTGCCCTGGTGGACCTGATCGGCGCCCGGCGCACGCAGGAACTGCTGGAGCGCTATGATCTCGCAGTTCCAGCGCTCGTCGCTGCGGCCGCCTGCCGGGAAGTGCCGGCGCCGTTGTTCAACCTGCCGTTCGTTTCGGCCGGACGGTACCTCTCCGGCTGATCTTGACCGATCCGTCAGCAGCGAGCACAAGTCAGACCTGATTCATGTGAGACAGAGGAGCAAGGCTATGAGCGCACCGATCTACCTGCTTGGGGGATATCAGACCGACTTCGCCCGTAACTGGTCGAAGGAGTCAAAGCACATCTCGGCCATGTTCTCGGAGGTCGTCCATGGCGCGCTGGATGTGACCGGCATCGATCCGAGCGAGGTCGAGGTAGGCCATGTCGGCAACTTTGCCGCTGAGCTCTACACGATGCAGGGACATCTGGGCGCCTTCCTCGTAGACGTGGACCCTGCCTTCTCCGGCCTGCCGACCTCCCGTCACGAGGCAGCCTGCGCCTCCGGCTCGATCGCGCTGCTCGCCGCGTCAGCAGAGCTTGAGGCCGGCCGTTACGACCTCGCCATGATTGTGGGCGTCGAGCAGATGAAGACTGTCGACTCGGCCCGCGGCGGTGACTTTCTCGGCACCGCAGCGTGGTATGAGCGTGAAGCTGAGGGCATCAGCTACCCGTTCCCCAAGCTGTTCGGACGGCTCGGCGACGAGTATGAAAAGCGCTACGGGCTGAAAGACCAGCACCTGGCTCGCATCGCCACGATCAATTACGCCAACGCGAAGAAAAACCCGCTGGCGCAGACCCGTGGCTGGTACATGAGCGAGGAGCACGCTAATAGCGCCGACCGCTTCAACATGGTGATCGGCGGCCGGCTGAAGGTGTCGGACTGCTCTCAGGTCACGGACGGCGCCATCTGCGTCTTCCTCGCTTCGGAGCGCTACGCCCGCAAGTATGCCGAACGACGCAATCTGGACCTGGCGAAGATCCCGCAGATCCTCGGCTGGGGCCATCACACCGCTCCGCTCGGGTTCGATGACAAAGTTGCCGAAAGCCGCGACAACGAGTACGTTCTGCCGCACACACGCCAGACGATTCTGGATGCGTTCCACCGAGCGGGCATCGAAGATGTGTACGGCGTCGATGCGATTGAGACGCATGACTGCTTCACCACCTCCGAGTACATGGCGATCGACCACTTCGGCCTGACGCCGCCTGGCAAGTCATGGCAGGCGATCGAAGAGGGCGTCATCGAACTGGACGGCGAGATGCCGATCAACCCGAGCGGCGGCCTGATCGGCTGCGGCCACCCGGTGGGCGGCACAGGCGTGCGCCAGGTGCTGGACGCATACCGCCAGGTAACGGACACCGCCCCCGGCTACCAGGTCAACGGCGCCAAAAAGGTCGCCACGCTCAACATCGGCGGCAGCGGCACGACCAGCGTCTCGTTCGTGGTCGGCGTGTAATAGCGAGCCTCATTCTCGTGGGTCTCCGTTGGCCGCGAGCCGCTCCCGGCGTCGAAATGCAAAAGCCCGGTGCGAGTACCTTCGCATCGGGCTTTTGCGATTAGCTCCGTACCAATCAAACGAGATCGACTACAGTGACCATATTGATCGCTAACGGTCAGGATGGAACCCATGACAAAACGAGTTCGTGTGGCTGAGGCCAAAGCTCGACTCTCGACGATCATCGATGAGGTTCTGCACGGTGCTGAGCACTATGTGGTCGAGCGTCGAGGTCGTGCGGTGATAGCGATTGTTCGGGTTGAAGAGCTCGAGCGTATCGAGGCCGCTACAGGCGGCTTTCGCAGGCGAGCAGGCGCGCTTGCTTTTCTCGGGGCATGGGGCGACGTAGATGACGCTGCAATCGACGCGTTCCTACAGGACGTGTACGACGTGCGTGAGCGCGACACAGGTCGTCTGGTTTCGATTGAGCCGTGAGCTTCCTTTTAGATACCAACATCATCAGTGACCTGACGCGGCGCTCACCGTCACCTGATCTGGTCCGTCGCCTCGCGATTACACCGCCCGAGGATCAGAGCACGTCGAGCATTACGGTCGGTGAGCTCTACTATGGCGCACGGCGGCTAGGAGCGCGGGGCGACGCACTGGCCGAACGGGTCGAAACGGCCATGCTTGCTAACCTGGTTGTGCATTCGTTCGACGCCCCCGCAGCAAAAGTCTATGGTGCACTCAGATCGGAGCTTGAGAGTCGCGGCACACCGATCGGCGACGCGGATCTGCGGATCGCGTCGATAGCGCTCGCTAACAAGCTAATTGTGGTCACAGGGAACGTTCGGCACTTTGAACGCGTGCCAGGGCTGACAGTTGAGAACTGGCTCGTGTAGGGTCTTTCGCTCGACCGCCGGCTGTCTTTCCGAGAGCGGCCGACCGGGGCCGAGAACCCGGCCGCGACGCAGGCCGCACTTCGCTTCCGGTTGCGGCTCGGCCATCCTACTTTTGGGCAGGCGTGGTCAGGTAGGTCTGAGTGTTCTTGTAGTTGTCAGGCGGCGGCGGGTCGTCACGGTGCATGAGAAAGCCGGCGAGGGTGAGCACGGGCGCCAGAATGATGCAGAGGATGAACATGAGCACCGCCGGCCTTAACGACCGCAGTCCGCCGGGATCGTCGCCCAGGCCGCGATGGAGCAACGTGCTTTCGTTTCGGAGATTTCCCTGGACGGTCGAGCCGCCCTCACCTGCTGGTACAGTCACAGCCGTTAACCCCTGACGTTGTTTTTGTTGCTGTAGTTGAAATGATATAGCACCGGTTCAGTCGAAGAGGCCGTGGTCCTCAACCGGCAGCGCCAGCCGAGCCGTCAGCGTCCCCTGCGAGAGACGATAGCGGGCGCGAAAGGTGATGTAAAGCAGCGTGAGTACAAAACAGCCAGCGGCGAAAAGCACGATCGTCGCGCCCGAGGCGACGTCGACGTAATAGCTGACGTAAATGCCGGCGAAGCCGGTCAGAGCGCCGATCACCGTTGCCATGACCAGCATTTTTGCAAAGCTATCGGTCAGCAGCCGGGCGATCACCGGCGGAATCACCAGCGCCGCCGCGATCAGCGTGACGCCCATGATGTTGATCGAGACGATGATCGCCGCCGCCAGGATCAGGCCGAACAGCGCGTCGAACCAGTCCGCCGGAACACCGTAAATACCGGCGACCTCCGGATCAAACGTCAGGAACAGCAGCTGCTTGTAGGCGAAGAAGATAGCGACCACCGTGGCGGCCGCAGCGCCTCCGATCACCAGCAGATCCTGGGTGGTAACGCCGAGCAGGTTGCCAAACAGAGCGGCGTCAAAGTTGCGGGTGAACGAGTGTGCCCTTGAAATCAGAGCCACGCCGAAGGCGAAGCTTGCGGTCGTGATGATACCGATCGCAGCGTCAGCGCCGATCTGCCGCCGCTTCGTCGTTGCGTTGATAAGCATAGCGGACAGAAATCCCCACGCCCCTGCCACCAGGTAGAAGTTCCAGCCAAGCACGTAGCCGACAACGGCGCCGCCAAAGACGGCGTGGGACATCCCGTGGCCAATGTAGCTCATACGCCGCAGCACGACGAACGTGCCCACCAGCCCGCAGAGGCTGCCAACAAGCGTGGCCGCGATCAGTCCATGGCGGAAGAACTCGTAATCGAACGGAGCAGTCAGACCAAGCAGCATCAATGCGGTCCGTGCTCCCCGGCATCGCTCGCACCAGAACTCCCGTCCGAGTGCGCGTGCTCATGGGTGTGCACATGCTGGTGTTCATGCACGTGCCCTTCGCCGCGCGCCAGGGCGTCTTTCAAGAAATGCGGCATGTCCGAGACGAGCGTGAGGCCATCCTGGCGAAAGACAAGAATCTGAGCGCCATAGGTACGACCCAGGATCTCCGGGGTGAATATCAGGTCGGGCGGACCCTGGGCGATGATACGGCCGTTGATACAGACGATGTAAGGCAGGTGCGTCGCCACCGCGTTGAGCTCGTGTGTGGCCATGATCACCGTCACGCCCTCGGCGTTGAGGTCGGCAAGCAGGTGCAGGATGTCGTCGCGCGTACGTAGATCGACGCCGCTGGTTGGCTCGTCGAGCAGCAGCAGCCGTGGACTCCGGATCAGCGCCCTTGCCAGGAACGCCCGCTGCTGCTGACCGCCGGAGAGGTTGCGAATATGACGGTCAGCCAGGTGCGCGATGCCGAGTCTCTCCAGGATGGAGTGCATCTGCTCACGGTCGCGCTTTCGTGCCCACGGCCACGGCCCCGATTCCATGGCGCGGCCCATGAGCACGACCTCGGCCACGGTGACCGGAAAGTTCCAGTCCACCGTCTCAAGCTGGGGCACGTAGCCCACGGGCGCACGATTCCGCCGGCTGACCTGGAGCCCGTTGACGAACAACTCGCCCTTGTAAATATCCACCGCGCCGAGGATCGCCCGCAGCAGCGAGGTCTTACCAGAACCACTGGGCCCAACCAGGCCGACGAACTGACCCGGCTGAATGACCAGGTTCACATCGCGTAAGACTGACTCGCCCTGGTAGCCAACCGAGATGTTGCGTAACTCGACGATCGGCCGGCTCTCGGATGTTGAGACAGACGCGTCACCCTGGGCTGGGCTGATCGAGATCGGGGAGGCCATAGGTACCTGCTTTACCGGCCGGGGCGCGTCACTTACTGGAGCTGTACGTATTGTCCGGCTTGATGTCTTTCAGCGCATCTGCATTCCCGCCAAGTGCGGGCAGCATGATCCGCATATCCTCAAGCAGCATGCCAGTATAGGTGTGCTGGGCGCTATCCTTCGGCCCCGGCGGTTCATCGTCGCGCAGCTTATCAATGAACTTCGCGCCGCCTTCCTTTGAGATCTGTACCAGCACCTTGCTGGGGAAGACCTCTGAGCCGAAAACGGCCGATACGCGTTCCTTCTTGATCTGGTTGATCAACGCCGCAGTCTCCTGTGCGCTCGGTTCTTTGAAGTCAGAAGGCTGCACCGCGCCGATCACGGTCCAGCCATAGCGTCGCGCCCAGTACGCCCAGGAGTCATGGTAGGTGAGCAGCTTGCGCTGATTGACGGGCACTGTCTGCGTTGCCTGGGCGATGCCGTTATCGAGCTGGGTCAGTTGCGCCATGTAGCGGCTGAGATTGCCCTGGTAATAGGCGGCGTTCTTCGAGTCGTTCTGCTCGAGCCAACCTGCGGTCAATTGCGCGAACTTCATCGCGTACTGTGGGTTCATCCACAGGTGCGGGTTCGGGTCGCCTTTCGCCCGGGGAAACGAGAAGTCATATAGAAAGCAGGTGTCGCAGTCTGTGGAGGACGCCTGCAAAGTGCTGTCCGCCAGGTGGTAGATTTTGCTCTTATCCTTCATGTTTTGCTGCGCCACCTTCTCGGTCGAGCCTTCGAGGTGGGCGCCGTCCATGATCAGGATGCTGGCACGGGAGAGCACTTCTGCATCCGACGGCTTCGGTTCAAACGTGTGCGAGTCGACCCCGTCAGGAATGAGGCCATGAATAGCGATCCTGTCGCCGCCGATGTTGTGCACGATGTTGGTTAGCGGCGCCACCGTTGTGGCAACTTTCAGCTTGCCGTCTTTTGCCGTAAAGCTGTTGTCGGTGCCCGACTCTCCGGCGCCGGACTTGTTCGAGCTGGACGAACAGCCGGCAAGAAGCAAAAGGGTGAACATCGCCGGCAAAGCCGCAGCGAGCCACCTTCGCGATACTGGCATTTCATCCCTACCCTGCGGTGGTACCGCGCCGATGAGAGCATGCGGCCCGCACTCATTGTAGCGGCTAAACGCAACGCATTGCAATTGAGTCTGTGCGCCACCAGCACCGTTGCTGCGCCGCCGGCTGCTTTTGCTAAGCAACAATGGTATATTGCTTAGCGCAGGCAAATTAGGGAGAAACCGATGTCGATCCGGGTCAAGGTGAGTTCCAGGTTTCAGATCGCAGTCCCATCGGCGGTACGGAGACAGCTAGGGATACAGAGCGGCGACGAACTCCTGATGGAAGTGTATGAAGGCCACGCCGTCTTAATTCCCGAGCCGCAGAACTACGCGCGAAAACTTCGCGG
>JBBRGK010000120.1:0-7699 GCA_038240805.1 Dehalococcoidia bacterium
TGCTAGCATGCACATATCACGGTGCCGAGGTCCGACACGGAAACCGGGCGGCTCTTCTTGTACCTCGCGGCAGTCCGATATGAACGGCTGCAACACCGGAGCGATTCATGGCGAATAGCGATGGCGAATAGCGATGGCGAATAGCGCGAATAGCAATCGAAGGCCACGGAGCGCGGACCAGATGGCCGCGGATGCGGAGGACACCTACCGCCTGCGCGTGACCGATGCGGTGCTGTCGGAGCTGGTGGGAGTCTGTGACGACAGCGATTTTAGCATGGCGGTCAGCGTGCAGGCTGGCGGCTATCTGGTCAGCGGCGTTCTGATCAGTATTAGCGACTACTTTCACGGACTGGCAGGCCTTGTGCGCGGCTCTGGTGGCGATGAATCAGGAGAGGCGCTTGACGCCGTCGCGGGACTGTTCGACTCACGCGGTGACGAGCAGCAGGCTCGCCGAGAGCGACGGGCCGCGATGCTGCAGAACGAGACGGCGCCGATGGAGGCGGAGGATCGCATCCGGCCGGCCTACCTACACCTGCGCCACGCCCACCTGATCGGTCCCGCCGGTGAACTGGCGACGATTCCCTTTTGGCGCGGCCGCCTGGACCATATCGACGCCTTCTGGCTCGGCAGCCTGAGCGTGAGCGGTAGGCAATAGCTCGTCACGGGCCTCACCCCGTCCCCTCTCCATTGCCTGCAGGCAACGGAGAGGGCGATCTCTGGTTGCGTTGCACGGAGTTTGAGGATGGACTGAGCTGCGGTGATGTATCACGCGATGCGTGGATGCATTGCACGTAGTTCGAGATTGGCGGGCCTGTAGCTACCAATCGCTCGTCACCCCTGCGAGGGATGATGTCACTTCGGTACGTGGTCCGCCGTCCATCCCCGTTGTCCGGAGCGGGCAACCAAAGATCGCCCTCTCTGCCGGCCGCAGCCGGTAGACCAGTACCACCCGTTACCAGTACCCCCCGTTCGGCGTTGGGGTAGGCGTATTGGTAGAGGGTAAGGGGTGAGGTTACCCCCGTGCGTCCTACTACAGCGCCGGCCGGCGAGTGTGCCATGCGGTTGCCTGCTCGTAAACGTGGCCAATGCGAATGACCGTAGCTTCATCCCACCGCCGCCCGGCGATTTGCAGACCGATCGGCAGGCCTTCGGCCGTAAAGCCGCAGGGTACTGAAAGGGCAGGCATGCCGGTCAGGTTGAACGGGCCGGTGTTGGTCAATAGCGCCCGCGAGGCGGCCAGCGAGCCGTTCTCATCCACTCCCATCGTCGCCGGCGTTCCCGGCGGTTCTGCGTGCGGCGAGATCGAGATCCGTTCCTCGACCATCCGCGGCGCGGGGATGCGAACGGTGGGCGTCAGCAAGGCATCGTAGCGTTCGAGCAGCGTGGCCGCTTCACGTTTCGCCGCATCCTGCTGACGAAAGGCGGCGACGAGCTCGGCGGCGGAGAGGTCTGTGCGGCGGTTGAGCCTCGCCAGCACGTCGGCGCCGAAATCCTGCGGCCGGTCGCGGAGCGATGCGGCGTGGTAGTGGCGGGCCTCTGCCATGATGATCTCGCCCAGCGCCGCGCGTCCGTTCCATATCTCCGGAGCGTCTACGTCCTCAATGATCGCGCCCAGGTCGCGCAGCGTCGCTAGCGCCGCCTCCACGGCGGCGATCACCTCGGGGTCACTCGCGTCAAAGAAGCCGTTACGCGGCACTCCGAGCCGCATCCCGCGTACCTCTCCCCTGGCAGCGGCGCGGTACTGCTGCACGGGCACCGGCTGCGTCATTGTGTCGCGCGGATCGAAGCCAGCGATCGCATCGAGCACAAGCGCCGCGTCCTCAACCGTGCGCGTCAATGGACCGGGATGGTCGAGCGACCATGAGAGCGGCACGATGCCCGCAGTGCTGACCCGGCCGTGCGTGGGTTTCAGCCCGACCGTGCCACAGAGGGCCGCAGGGCAGCGGATACTGCCGCCTGTGTCGGTGCCCATCGCCATCGCTGCAATGCCTGCCGCAACTGCAGCGCCCGACCCGCCACTTGAACCGCCAGTGATGCAGTTGGTATCCCAGGGGTTCCGTGAAGGTCCAAAGTGCGGGTTGAGCGTGGTTGCGCCGTAGGCAAATTCGTGCGTGTTGGTCTTGCCCAGCAGGATCGCGCCCGCCTGCCGCAGCCGCGCCGTCACGGTTGCATCCTCGTCGGGCACCCAGTCGCCAAGAATTTTGGAGCCTGCTGCGGTGCGCACACCGCGGGTGGCATAGAGGTCCTTGAGGGCGATCGGTATGCCATGCAGAGGACCGCGATAGCCGCCCCTGCCGATCTCCTGCTCGGCCGTCCGGGCTTCGGCCAGCGCCGAATCTGCGGTCACCGTCACGTAGGCATTGAGGGCAGGATTCAGCCGCTCAATGCGATCGAGATAGGCGCGGGTGAGTTCCACTGGCGAGAGAGTGCGGCGCTCGATCTGCTGCGCTGCCTCGGCGATGCTCAGGAAAGCGAGCCCGGTTGCCTGCACGATAGCCCTCCGGCGTCGATTGAAATCGCATTACGGTGTCGGGTTGCGAGTCCTGGCACCAATGCTCCGGCTGCGGCTGCGGCACTGTCAACACCTGCGGGCAACCTGCTCGGACACGGCTAAGAAAGCTATACTTGCAGCATGGCTGATCAGTACGTGGCAACAGACAAAGACAGCGGCCTCGAGGTCGCAATCACCGGCACGTTTCCGCCGGTGCCAGAGGACCGGATCCACCTGGCGCGCACGGCGAACCTGTTTACGAAGCTATTGGCTGCGGGTCTGGCAACGTCGAACGATAGCGAGCGCCGCGAGCTGTTCACGCACCTCGAAGCGCAACTGGAGTTGGCCGCGGCGCTGGTGAAGCAGGACTTCGCCGAAGTAACGCGGCTGATGCAGGAGATGCTCACTCGCATCGGCCTGACGCCGGAACGCATGCAGGAGATGGCAAAAGAGTTCAGTGAACAGATGACGCCTGAGCGGATGCAGGAGATGACGAAGGAGTTTGGCGAACAGATGAAGCGCCAGCTCGGTGACGAGCCAGAGAATCTGCCGCCCGGTCCTGAAGGACCGTTCAGCCCAAACTAAGCTGCTACCCAAACAGGAAGGCCGGCACGTTAATGTGCCGGCCCCTGTTGCTATTCAATTGTAGTTTGGCGCCCGAAGGCACCTACCAGCGATCGTTGCCGCGGCTGCTGCCGCCGCCGTACGAGCTGGAGCCAGACTGGCTGCGGAAGCAATCCGAGCAGTAGACCGGTTTGTCACCGCGCGGCTGGAACGGCACGCGGGCCTCTTTACCGCAGGTAGCGCAGGTGGCGCTGAACATCTCGCGGGCACCACCGCCACCACCGCCATAGCTTCCACCGCCGCCGCCGTAGCTGCTGCCACCGCCATCGCGCTGCGAACGCCGTGACGATCGGCAACTCGGACAGCGTCGCGGCTCGTTAGTGAACCCCTTCTGGGCATGGAACTCCTGTTCCCCCGCCGTGAAGGTAAATGGTGCGCCGCAGTCGGCGCAGGTTAGGGACTTGTCCTCGAAAGACACTCGATGACCTCCAGAAATAGTTGGTATCACTCCGGTCATCGAGCATGCGGCGAGGGACGTACAATCCCCTCGCAGAGGCCTATGGCTGGAAGAACTACCGCAGTGCACTCTACCACACGCCAAAAGGCTTGTAAATACACATAGATCGGCTATTTGTGCTGCGGTCCGGTATATGCCTGCCAAACTGGAACGTCAGGTTACCAGCCCCGGCGGCTGAACCCGCACACGGGGCAGGCGACGCAGCCTTCGCCGTTGACGAGGGGACCGGCGCACTCCGGGCAGCGGTTGCCCGTACGGGCAACAAGGGAACGCAATGAGGGCGCCACGGCACGGGCGGTACGTGGCTGGTTGCTCTCCGCAGCGCGAACACCCGTCCCTGGCAAAGGCGGCGCCAACAGAGAGAACTGGTATCCATCGAAGCGGTTACGGACAGCCCGCACGCCCGGAGATCCGGCAAATGGAGCTGCGCCGTAGCGCGGTAAGCGGTAGGTACTGTAACGCATCATGGCCCGTTACCTCCGGATTAGCGGGTGATCATAGAACCTCTGTTCTTACTGTATAAGAACACCTGTTCGTATGTCAACTACGTACGGCAGTAAAACGGTGAACTGCACCAGGCATGCGCTATACAAGTCCGAGCTCGAGGCTGACGTCGAGGTTCGGCGCCGAGTGAGTAAGAGCGCCCAGCGAGATGAAGTCGACGCCGGTCTGTGCCACGCGGGCGACGGTCCCGGGCGTGATGTTGCCGGACGCCTCGGTGAGGGCGCGGTCACGGCAGCGGTTGACCGCCTCGGTCATCTGCTCAAGGGTCATGTTGTCGAGCAGGATCACCTCGGCCCCCGCCGCCAGAGCCTCATCGAGCTCCGCCAGGCCGGTCACTTCGATTTCAACCCGTAGCGTGTGCGGTGAGCGTTCGCGCAACAGCCGCACCGCGTCGGCGATGCCCAGGCCGCGGGCGCGCAGCGCGGCCAGGTGGTTGTCTTTCACAAGGATGCCATCGGCGAGGTTGAAGCGGTGATTGTAGCCGCCGCCGACACGCACGGCATACTTCTCAAGCGTGCGCAGGCCCGGCGTCGTTTTGCGTGTATCGAGTATCCGTGCCCTCGTACCGGCGGTACCTGCTACTGCCTGTGCTGTGATCGTGGCGATCCCCGAGAGATGCTGCAGCAGGTTCAGCGCCACGCGCTCCCCTCGCAGCATCGAGGCGAATGAGCCTGCCACGGTGGCCACCCGGCCGCCGGGATGCACCCGGTCGCCATCGGCGGCAAGCGACGTGAACACCAGCGTCGGATCGACCGTGGCGAACACCGCCGCCATAACTGGCAGACCAGCCAGCACGCCATCGGCTTTGACCAGCACCGTGGCGCTGCCCTGCTGCTCCGGCTCGACCGTGGCCGCCGTGGTGACATCCTGGAAGGCGCCGTCTTCGAGCAGCGAACGGTGTGCAAGCTCCTGGAGCAGCGCCGGGTCCAGTTGACCTATGTATGGCACAACCTCACCCCTATCCTGCATCCTTGCGAAAGACACGATGGCAGGCGGCGGGCGCCGTGTCGGGGAAGTCTTCACGGTAGTGGGCGCCGCGGCTTTCCTGACGTAGCCAGGCTGCCTCGGTCACCAGCCTGCCGGCGAGCACGAGGTTTGCAAGCTCGTGCCCGGCCAGATCCTGCGCGGGAGGCAGGCTCGCTGCCAAGGCAGAGAGAACGATACGGGCCCGGCCGAGGCCGTCGCCGTCGCGCACGATGCCTGCCTGATCCCACATCAGCCGCTGCAGCTCTTCGCGCCCGGGTGGCAGTGCTTCACCTGCCACCGCCGCTGGCAACGACACCGCCGCCGGGTCGGCTGCGGGCGGTGGGGCAGCGGTCAGGGAACGTTCGATCACCCGCCGACCGAAGACGAGCCCTTCGAGCAGCGAGTTGCTGGCGAGACGGTTGGCGCCGTGGACGCCTGTGCAGGCAACTTCACCCGCAGCGTAGAGTCCCGGCACGTTCGTCTCGCCCCAGGCGGAGGTGCGCACCCCGCCCATTGTGTAGTGCGCCGCGGGAGCAACCGGCAGCAGGTCGCGGGTGATGTCGAGGCCGTGACTGCGGCAGAAGGCATCGATCTGGGGGAAGCGCCCACATACGTGCTCGGCCGGCAGATGTGAGAGGTCGAGATAGACGTGGTCCGCGCCCGTGCGCTGCATCTGCGCGTGGATCGCGCGGGCAACCACGTCGCGCGGCGCCAGCTCTGCCCGCGGGTCGTACTCCGCCATGAAGGCGCGGCCGCTTTCGTCGCGCAGGACCGCGCCCTCGCCACGCACAGCCTCGGAAATGAGGAACGTTGGCGCTCCCGGCAGACGCAGCGCCGTGGGATGGAATTGGATGAACTCCATGTCCATGATCTCAGCGCCCGCATCGTAGGCCAGAGCGATGCCGTCGCCGGTGGCCGGCTCCGGGTTGGTGGTGAAGCGGTAGAGCCTGCCAGCGCCGCCAGTGGCGAGAATAACGACCGGGGCATCGATCCGTTCGCTGCGGCCGGAGATGCAGTCGAGTGCCCCAACGCCAGCGACCCGGCCGTTCTCGATGATGATGCTGATGATAAGCGTCCGCTCGCGCAGATCGAGTCCTGTACCGGCAGCGACCGCTGCCCGCACTTTGCCGGCCAGCGTCTGTTCCAGGTGATAGCCTGTGGCATCCCCGCCAGCATGCACGATGCGAAAAGCACTGTGCGCCGCCTCGCGTCCCAGCGCGATCGATGCGGTGCCAGGGCGCTTGCCGCCGCCGGCGTCTTCGCCAGCTACCCGATCGAACGGGACGCCGATGCCGGCCATCTCCTCGATTCGGGCCGCAGCGTCGCCGGTGAGGATCGCAGCGGCCGCTTCATCCACCAGGCCTGCGCCAGCGGCGATCGTGTCTTTCAGGTGCGCGGCGGCCGAGTCGTCGGCGCCGAGTGCCGCGGCGATGCCGCCCTGTGCGTAGCGGGTGGCGCCCTCTTCCAGCGCCGCTTTGGTCACAAGGAGAGTGCGGCCTGACAGCATCGGGCCGGGTCGGGCCGGGTCGGGCAGCGCGGCGAGTGCCGCTGTGAGGCCGGCAACGCCGGAGCCGACGATGATGCGGTCGTAGTGCGTGTTGCTCTGAGTCTGAGGCATGACTGTTGCTCCCGCTGGAGGAACTCCGCGGCGTGTGCTGAACCGGACTGAGATTCGCTGGCGTCTGCAGTAGCGACATTTCTACTGGACCCGGCTACTGGACCTGCAGCATCCGTTCGAGGGCAATGCGGGCCCAGGAGGCGGTTTCCGGGTCAACTTCGATGCGGTTGACGACACGACCCTCGGCAAGCTCTTCGAGCACCCAGCAGAGATAGGCCGGATGAACCCGGTACATCGTCGAGCACGGGCAGAAGATCGGGTCGAGGCAGAATACCTGCTTGTCGGGGTTCTCGGTTTGCAGGCGCTGCACCAGGTTGACCTCGGTGCCGATCGCCCATGTGCTGCCGGCGGGCGACTCGCGCACGACCCTGGCAATGTACTCGGTCGAGCCGGAGCAGTCGGCCTCGCGCACTACTTCGATGCGGCACTCCGGATGCACAACGACCTGCACGTCGGGGTGCTCGGCGCGAGCCTTGCGAATCTGCTCGACGGAGAAGCGGGCATGGACCGAGCAATGCCCCTGCCAGAGAATGATCCGGCTCTGGCGCAGCTTCTCCACCGTGTTGCCGCCCAGGTCGTCGAACGGCCAGTCGTAGTCCCAGAGCGTCATCTGCTCTTCGGGAATGCCGAGCTTCACACCGGTGTTACGGCCGAGGTGCTGATCGGGGCAGAAGAAAACGCGCTTGCCTCGCTGGAAGGCCCATTGCAGCACTGCCGCAGCGTTGCTTGAGGTGCAGACGATGCCGCCGTTCTTGCCGACGAAAGCTTTGAGCGCCGCCGCCGAGTTGACGTAGGTGACGGGGATGATGCCGTCGATGCCGGCCCGTTGCAGGGCGTCCCATGCTTTGTAGACATCGGCGGGCGCCGCCATGTCGGCCATCGAGCAGCCGGCGGCGAGGTTGGGCAGGATCACCTGCTGTTCGACGCCGCTGAGAATGTCGGCGCTCTCGGCCATGAAATGGACGCCGCAGAAGACGATGAACTCGGCTCCACGCTGTTCAGAGGCCCAGCGGGCCAGACCGAACGAATCGCCCCGCAC
>JBBRGK010000121.1:0-7687 GCA_038240805.1 Dehalococcoidia bacterium
GTTCTCCATAAGCCAGCCGGCAAGCAGCCGGTGCTCTTCGTCATGGCCGGTGATACCGATGAGGCGGATCAGATCGCGGCGTACCTTGAGTCGCTGGATGGCTTCCGCGATCGGGTGCTGACGATCCACACCAACCGGCAGGGCCAGATCTCGGAGGCAGCAACCGGCAAGAACAGGGAGCTTTTGGAGCAGCTGCGCCAGGCGAGCCGCGAGGTCGATTCAGATACGAACCCGTACCGCGCGATCGTCTCGGTGCTGATGCTGCGGGAAGGCTGGGACGTCCGCAATGTCACCGTCGTCGTTGGCCTGCGGCCTTTCAGCGCCAAAAGCGAGATTCTGCCAGAGCAGACGATCGGCCGTGGCCTGCGCCTGATGTACGGCGGCGGCTCGGGCGCCAAAGAGCAGGTCGATATCCTCGGCACGGAGGCGTTCGAGAACTTCGTCAAGCGGCTGAAGCAGACCGACAACGTCGAGTTCCGCAGCCGGCGGGTGGACGAGCCGCTGGAGGGACGCACGATCGCCGTGCTGCCTTCCCGCGTTGCGGCCTACGACATTCTCGTCCCCCAGCTCTCAAACCTGCTGCGCCGCTCCGAGGAGGAGATTTCACGCATCGACGTGAGGCAACTCGGAACGCGGCTCACGCTCGGCGACGATCTGTTCAACGAGACGCTGCAGTACACCTTGAGCGACGTGCTGACGAATAAGATCCTGATCGAGCTTGAGCTGGACCTCCCCATTCCTGCCAGCTCGCAGGGTATTCTCTGGTACTACACGGAAAGCATCCGACGCGAGGCGCGGGTCCCGCAGGCGCTGTTTGAGAAGCTCGTCGGCCTGGTCAAGGACTACCTGGGCAACGTCGTCTTCGGGCACGCTATCAACCTCGACGACCCGCGCGTCTGGTGGCGGCTCATGCAGGACGACGCCCGAGAAGCGGTCGTCCGCCCGTTTGTCAGCGCGATCAACCGGGTCGTGCGTGAAGAGGTGCCCGTGGAGCTTCGCGAAGCGCCACGCCTGGTCTCACAGACACGGGCGTTCGTCTGGGGCAAGGAAGTCTGCGAGGGCACGAAGACGGTCTTTAACCATGTGCCGATCGATAGTGCTCTTGAGGGGGCGCTGGCCGAGTTCCTTGACCAGGCAGATGATGTCGCGGCCTACGCCAAAAACACGAAGAAGCTCGGCCTGACGATCGACTATCAGAGCGCCAAAGGCCACTTCCGGCTCTATGAGCCCGACTTCATCGTGCGGCTCACGAGCGGCGGCCACTGGCTCGTGGAGACAAAGGGGCTGGAGGATCTGGAGGTCGCTCGCAAAGACGCCCGAGCCACGGTCTGGTGCCGCGATGCGACCGAGCTAACAGCACGGACCGGTACCCCGCAGCAATGGCAGTACATCAAGGTCATGGAGGGCACGTTCTATAGCCACCGAGGCCGCAGCTTCGCTGGCCTCGCCCGCCACGCCCACGAAGCGACTTCGTAATCTGGCCAGAGCGGAGTAGATCGCGCCCGACCGTCGCGCAGAGAAAAGGTCCAATTCACGGAGAGCTCCTGCCGGTGACGCCGTATACTGACCATACGACGAAGCAAACCCCACCAGAGGGGGCACTCGGTATGGTAGAGCGCATTGGTAAGCAATTCAGGGTTCGCCGCCCAACTGCGCAACCAGCAACCTCTGAAGAGGAGAGAGTGGAGGTGTGGAAGGAAGTACTGCTTCAGACTGGCGGTGCGATGAACGATATATGGCCTGAAAGGCAACCGCTGCCTCGCGCTGATGTAACGCATGGGCAGATGGCAATTGATGAATTCATGCGCTTCAAAAAGCATTCGTGAATGTCCAGTGGATGTGGTACATGAGCTCCGTATGATGCGCGATTCGTCGAGCGCGGTCTTTCTCAAGAAGACTGCTGAAAGTCTGTTGCTACTGTGTCTGTTCCCTTACCGTAGCTGACGATTATAGTGATCTGGCATTGTCAGTGAGTACCTGAACACAGCAGGAGTATCGCAATGGACAGAAGCTCATCGGTTGATGTCGAGACGACGGTGCGGGTTCTCCTGCAGGCGCAGGGGCTCGAAGTCAGCGAGGCGGAGTTCGCGCGCTTCGTGCAGATGTATCCCCTGATGCGCGAGGGCGCGGACAGCCTCTATATTCCCGAGGTCCGCTACGAGGAGCCGTCGCCGATCTTTACCCCGGACTGGGAATAGCTGAAAGGACGACTACCGTACCGGGTCCTTCACAGCCCGGCCGGTTTTGTCTGAAAGGATGACCATCGTGCCGGAGCTTCCCCTGACGATCGCCGAAGCGGGCGCTGCGTTGCGCGGGCGCAGGTTGAGCAGTACCGATCTGACAAAGGGATTTCTCGAACGGATCGAACGGCTGAATCCACAGCTGGGCGCCTTCATCGTGGTCACAAAGGCTGAGGCGCTCGCCGCTGCCGCCAGCGCCGACGCGGACTTTGCGGCCGGCAAAGACATCGGGCCGCTGCAGGGGATTCCGCTGGGGATCAAGGACATCCTGGCGACGAAAGATGCACCGACCACGGCGAACAGCAAGGTGCTCGACCCTGCCTGGGGTGACGGCTGGGATGCGCCGGTCTCCGAACGGTTGCGGGCAGCGGGCGCGGTGATCCTGGGCAAACTGGTGCTGAGCGAGTTCGCGATCGGCATGCCCGACCCCGACACTGGCTTTCCTGTGCCGCACAACCCCTGGAACCTCGAACACTCTGCCTCCGGCTCAAGCTCCGGCACGGGCATCGCCGTCGCCGCGGGGCTGGTTCTGGGTGGGATCGGCACCGATACCGGCGGCTCTGTGCGCGGCCCGGCGGCAGTGAACGGGCACACAGGGCTGAAAGTGACGTTCGGACGAGTGCCGAAGTACGGCTGCGCTCCACTTGGCTACTCGCTCGACAGCATCGGCCCGATGGCCCGGAGCGCAGCCGACTGCGCCGATATCCTGCAGGTGATCGCCGGCTACGATCCGCGCGATCCGACTGCGGCACAGAAGCCGGTGCCCGATTACAGGGCCGCGTTGAGCGGCGCCGTGACGGGGCTGCGGATCGGTGTCCCGAAAGAGTACTTTTTCGACTCTCCCCACCTTGACTCCGAGGTGAAGGCTGCGGTCCTTGCCGGCATCGAGGCGCTCCGGCAGGCCGGTGCGAACGTTACAGAGGTGACCGTTCCTCACGCCGCGCTGGCTAAAGAGGCGAACACGATCACGCTCCTCGCCGAGGCGTTCGCCTATCACCATGATGACCTGGCTTCAAGATGGAGCGACTACGGCAAGTTCACCCGCGTGACCCTCGGCAGCGGCGCCCTGTACACGGCCGCCGACTACGTGCAGGCGCAACGCTTCCGCTCGTACTTCAAGCAGGCCGTGGCGAAGCTGATGGCCGGCCTCGACCTGCTGATCACGCCGACGAGCGTTCTGCCTGCTGAAAAGGTCTCTGAAATAGACCTGCAGAAAGGGATGTCCCGGCCGAGCTTCACGGGCATCTGGAACCTGATCGGCCTGCCGGCGCTGGCCGTGCCCTGCGGCTTCAGCTCGCAGATGCTGCCCCTGTCGATGCAGCTCATCGGCCGGCCATTCGACGAGGCGACCCTGCTCAGAGCGGGCGACGCCTACCAGCGGCTAACCGACTGGCATCTGCGGGTGCCGCCGATCGCGGCCGGCCGGCCCGCCTGAAGCGCTTCGTTCAACTCTGAAGCGCTCTATTCAACCGCCCGCATTCGCGCCGGGGAGGCCGGCTGCCAGAGCTGTGAGGATGAGAGCGGCGCGGTGTCCGGCCGCAGCGAGTGCTTGCGGCACCGCCTCCGTTGCGAGCGGGCTGACAAGGTCGTTGTTGGAGATTACGCGCACTGCCAGGAACGGCAGCCCGTGCATGGCGCAGACCTGCGCCACATAGGCGCTCTCCATGTCCTCGCATTCGGCGCCGAATTCGTCGTGCAGCCGCCGCAGCTCGACCGGCTCCACTGTCCAGGCGTCGGCCGAGGCGATCGCGCCGCTGACGACGGTGCCTTCGCGGCGGGGCAGGTCTGTAGGCCAGCCGGAAGCGTCCCAGGCGCCGAGTCCGGCGGCATACTGCCGTGCCAGCAACTCGGCCCGCTGCAACAGCTCCGGGTGCGCCACGATTTCGGCCAGGTGCACCTCGATGCCGTGGCGGCGAAACCGAATTAGCGAAGGGTGCAGGCCGCGTGCGACCCGTGCCTGCCGAACGGTATCTGGTGCGGCGATAATGTAGCGGGCGCCGAGCACAATGTCACCCGGCATTAAGTCGGGATTGTGCGCCCCGGCGGAGCCACCGTGCAGAACAGCGAGCGGCCGAAAGCCGGCGATCAGCCGCTCTGTGGCCGCGCCGGCGTTCACCGGCCCGGCGCCCGAGACGATCAGTACCACCGTCTGCTCGCCGGCCCGCGCCTCGTACGCTTCCCACGGCCCGACGCCGTCGAGCGCACGCAGGTCGGGCAGCAGACCGCGATAGGGCGCAAACTCCCACTCCGTCGGCACAACGATCGCGACCGGCCGGGCTTCACTATTCATGATTGCTCATGCGGCGGAGCATAGAGGCAGCACGGGTGCTGGCGCAACCGGCACGATGTCGCGACTCTATTGCCGCAGCTTTCTGGCCTCGCTGGCAGCGAGTCCCTGAGCTATCTGAATCTCCTCGATCGCGGTGTATTCATTCATCAGGTCAAGGTTCGCACGGATCGCATCGTTCTCGATTGTGATCAGCCGGTGTTCTCGGAGGAAGACGAGATCCCGCTGAAGCGTTCGCTGAGAGACCTTTCGGTACGACGATGCGATCGAGCCCGCTCCGCTTCTGAGTTCTGACATCGGCAGAGGTTCGCGTCCCAGACCGAGCAGGAAGTTGAGGAGACGCTCTCCCGACCTGCTGCGGAGCTTGCCCGCCTGAAAAAACGTTTCCCTGGCGTGATCACGGAATGACATCAGCTTCACTTCATCAAGGACCTGGCTATGAATGTCCTCCAACTCACTCACAAGGCCCTGAAGTCCAAACAGAATGAAGGCTGTCAGGTCATGCTGAGCGTTGAATCTGGCGTTATCCAGGTGCCAGACGTAATCGGAACGGTTCTGGTAGTAGAAGTTAGCGAGCGAGTAGAAGCCGCGAGCGTTTACACGACCCTGATACAGCAGAAAGCTCTCAAGCGCGCGTGATGTTCGACCGTTGCCGTCAGCGAATGGATGAATACTGATCAGATAGAAGTGAGCTGCTAACGCTCGAACGATGGGATCCCAGTTGACAGCAGGTGGCGAGCGAAACCACTCGATAAATTCTCGCATCAGGCGCCTGACATCCTCGCCCGAGGACGGGGGCTGATAGGTTCCCGCACTAACGGCATGCGATCGGTAGACACCGGGGCTGCTGTTGTCGTACCTGATCCCTCTGGTCATGAGCCGATGCAAGGTGCTGATCAGATCCTGGGTAACGGGACAATCAGGCTGTTCTCTCAGGAGATTTGCAATGTAGAACATGACTTCCTGGGCATTGCGTACCTCCTGCTCGTCTCGCCTCCGAGCGGCCGGCAGCGTATCGGTCTGTGGTGACGCCATGATCTGGCGCACCTCATCAGGAGTGACCTGCGCCCCCTCGATAGCCGTCGTTCCCCGAATGGCCCGCATGATGTTGATCGAGTCCAGCTGAACCCGCAAATGCGGCGGAATCGGAATCTCGCGGATCACGGCAGCTAGCGCCTGAGCACGCTCCACCAACCGCACGAGGTCCGTCTTCGACAGGTCGATTCGCAGGTCGAACTGAACGCTCCAGGGCGGCATATCTCTCCCGATACAAGCGACACTATCGCGGGTAATGTCGCCTCTTAAGTATGGCTTTCAGGCGTGGAAATAGGCATTTGTCAATGACATTGTACGCGACATGTCGCGAGGTTTGTCGCGAGAGTACTCTGACCGAATTCATGGAAATACTGCCGAAACGAAATCCACCCGAAGCAACCTTGCGGCCGCTCCGGGTGGTATTTCTGCCTCGCGTCTTCAGTTGTTGGTGCTGGCTCAGGGGATCTCGCGCCCGGCTGCAACGCTTGCTGCCGGCGCCATTCCCGGAGCGGGTGCGGGGTAGCTGATTAGCCTTTGGTCATGCCGATGACGTTGCCGTCCGGGTCTGAAAACATTGCCATCGTCACGGCGCCGGGAATCTCGGTCACGGGCATGATTGTCTTACCGCCGAGCGACTCGGCCTTGTCGAGCTTTGCTTGCAGGTCGCTCACCTCCACATAGAAGGTGGTGCGTGCCGGGTCGCCGCTGTCGCCATAGCCGGCGACGCCGCCGTTGATGCCCTTGCCGCCATTGTCTACCATGCCGTAGTTCATCGGGTTGTTTGCGTCGATTTTCCAGCCGAAAAGGTCCGCGTAGAAGCTCTGCGTTTTGGCGGTATCCTTGCCGATGATCTCGAAGTGTACGACCGGGTCTCCCACGTTGTTCTCCTTCTATTTTCCGCGAGGTTATACAATAATAGCACGGATGTGCGGCTTCCGCACTCCCCGTTTATGTCCGTTTCATGGCCGCGCTGCGGACGTTTCAGACAGGTCCGCAGTGGCGGAGGTGGGCGGAAAGCGTCGCTTCGATGGTGGTGCTACGCGCACCTGAACGGGCTAGGCGCACTTGCTCAGGCGGGCCGTGACCTCGGGGAAGTCCTTGTCCAGCTGATCGAAGATCGCCGGGAAACTGGTATTCAGCGTATCCATGATCGACTGCGCTTTAACCAGGTCGCCTGCTCTGGCAGCGGTCGTTGCCTCTGCCAGCGGCGTCGCCAACGACTGGAAGGCCGCGATGACCCGGTCGTTGACCTGCTTCAGGTCAGGCGGCAGTTTTAAACCTTGCAGGTTGGTGATCACCTGGCCAACGGCGGCGTTGAGCTTATCGTAGGCCTGGGTTGCCTGCGCATTTGCTGCGGCGGCGCCTGGCGTCGGCGACCCGCTCAGAGCCGCGCCCAAAGCGTTGCCGGCGAGGTCGAGAAAGCTGCCGAGGAAGCCAAGCAGCGCTGCCTGGAACTTTGCCGCGTACTCACAGTCGGTCAGGGCGCCGCCGCTTGAGGCCGCGCCCGCGGCGGCTGCCGTGCCGGTGCCGATCTTCAGCGCACCGGCGATGCTGGTCGCCGCCGTTGTCGCTGCAGCAACTGCCGTGCTTCTGACTCCGGTCGCAGTGGCCGCACTGCTCGCTGTGCCGGTGACGCTCACGGCCGTGCTGGTGTTTCCCGCCGTGCCAGTAACGCTCACCCCGCTGCCGGTGTTTACCGCCGTGCCTCTGACAACCACCGCCGTGCCGGCGCTGCCCGCTGCGGCGACCGTGCTGCTCGCCGGCGCGGCGGAGCCGTTGTTGTTCGCCTTGTTGCCGCTGCTGCAGGCGGCCATCACCACCAGCAGCGTTCCTGCCAGCACCAGACCGGTACGTTTGCACCTTGACGCGTTCATCGGTTACTCCATCATCTGCTTAAGCTTTTCTGATGTGGCGACTGTACGCTCCGGGCGCGAAGGTATCTGTGAACGAGGCAACAGCGCGCCTGGACGCTGTTGCGTCGACGCAAGCTGCTTATCTTTTGTCAGATTGATGCAGCGCTTAGTGCGGTCCCAGCGCGACCGCCGGCACGAGCGATGCAGGCGAATCTCTGCCGGCTTCATCGGCCTCGTCAGAGCCCAGCGTACGCCGCAGAGGCCGTTCCTTC
>JBBRGK010000122.1:0-7675 GCA_038240805.1 Dehalococcoidia bacterium
GCGCAGTGCGGAAGCGTTTATCAACGCCATTACCGCAAGAGGAGATGACCACTGATGAGGGGACGCTGCATTAAACTGACCGACCCGCGGGTGACAGCCGCCCTGGATGAGCTCAAGGCCCTGATCGCCGGGCAGTATCCCGATGCCACTTTCGAAGCCTTCGAAGGTGACGATCCGGCCGGGATTTACCTGCGCACCACTGTTGATATTGAGGACTCCAGCGATGCGCTTACCCCGGCGTTGGACAAGCTCTACGATCTGGAGGTTGAACAGGGGCTTCCCATCTACGTGGTGACCAGCCAGCCGCCGGCCCGAATTGCAGCGCAGTTGAAGGCCCGTGCCGCCGAGCCACTGCCCTCGCTCCTTCACCTACCGACGTAGGTCCTCTCGATGCGTTCGTTGGAAAGCGCTCTGGCAGTTCTGCCGGCGGAGGTAGTCGTGGTCTCGATCTGGCCTGAAGTCGAGCCGTCCGAAGTATTGCTGCTGTCGGGGGCCGAACTGGCGACCTTGCTCGACAGGGATGCCCTGATCGCGGCGATGGCGGACGCGATGCGGGCGTACTCGGCCGGTGAGGCGGTCGTGCCGCTGCGCACCATGATGCGGCTGCCGGGAGGCGCCACCCGCATCCTGGCGGCGATGCCGGGCTACCTCGGCGATTCCGCTGACACAGGCGGCGGCGCCCAGAGCGACGCAGCCGAAGCGGTGGGCGCCAAGCTGGTCTCCGTCTATCCGGAGAACGCGGCGCGGGGGCTCGACTCGCACTATGGCCTGGTGGTGCTGTTCGATCCCGAAACGGGCCGGCCCGGCGCGGTCATGGATGGCACCTTCATCACGACGGCGCGGACGGCGGCAGTATCAGCGGTGTCGGCCCGCCTTCTCGCCCGCGAGGACACAATGGTGCTGACCGTGATCGGTGCCGGCGTGCAGGCGCGGGCGCACCTCTGGGCGCTTGCCGGCGTGCGCAGCTTTCGGGAGGCGCGCGTCGTGTCGAGGCACCGTGCGCAGGCGGAACAACTGGCCGCTGCCGTGAGGGGACACCTGCCGTTCCCCGTGCATGCAGCCGCAGATGTTGAACAGGCGGTACGTGGCGCCGATGTGGTCGTGACGGCGACCAGCGCCGCCACGCCAGTGCTTGAGCGAAGCTGGCTGAAGCCTGGCGCTCACGTTATTGCAGTCGGCTCGTCCACACCGGCCGCGCGCGAGCTGGACTCCGAGACGGTGCACGATTCGCTGCTCGTGGTGGACTCCCGAACCGGGGCGCTGGCCGAAGCAGGCGACATCCTCACGCCGCTGCGGGAGGGCTTGATCAGCCCCGAGCACATCCACGCAGAACTTGGCGAACTGCTGGCCGGCACCCGCCCCGGCCGCAGCAGTCAGCAGCAGCTCACCCTCTACAAATCGCTCGGCATGGCGGTACAGGACCTGGCTGCTGCCCGCCTTGCGCTGCAGCAGGCACTGGCCAGCGGCGTGGGCACGCGGGTGAGGTTGTAGGCGGCGGCCTAACTCGTGGCCGCGGCTATTGGGGCGAGAACGGGTGTCGCTCGCGTTAGCTGCGCCGCTATCAGATGCGAGTAGAGCCCATCCTCGGCCAGCAACTCCGCGTGGGTTCCCTGCTCGACCACGCTGCCGCCGTCGATCACGATGATGCGGTCCGCGTTCCGCACCGTGCTCAGGCGGTGCGCGATCACCAGCGTCGTCCGCCCGACCATCAAGCGGTCGAGCGCCTGCCGCACTTCGGTTTCGTTTACCGCATCGAGATGAGACGTGGCTTCGTCGAGCACGAGCACCGGCGCGTCTCTCAATAGCGCCCGGGCGATGGCCACGCGTTGCCGTTGCCCGCCCGAGAGCTGCAGTCCGCGCTCGCCGACCTGTGTGCGATAACCGTCGGGCATCTGCTCCGCGAACTCGGCCACGTTGGCAAGGCGCGCCGCCTCCAGCACGGCTGTCTCGGACGCATCGGGACGGGCAAGCGCCAGATTGTCCCACAGCGTGCCGTTGAAAAGGTACGTGTCCTGCGCCACCAGGGTCACGAGCTGACGCAGCTGGTCGAGCGTGTAGTCACGAACATCGTGGCCTGCCAGAGTAATCATGCCCGACTGCGGGTCCCAGAAGCGCAGCAACAGGTGTGCCAGCGTGGTCTTGCCTGCACCAGAGCGGCCGACCAGGGCCACGGTTTGCCCGGCGCCCACGACGAAGCTCACGTCGCGAATGGCCTGGCGCTCGCCGGGACCGTAGCTGAAAACGACATTCTGAAACGTCAACGGCGGTCCTGCCGGCCCAATATCTCCCTGTCCGCTCGAAGACGCAGGCGCGGCCGCCTCGTGTGGGAGCGCGGCGCCGGGACCATCCAGCACCGCAACCGGCTCGTCTTCGATCGCGAAGTAGCGCCGCGCTGAGGCGAGCGTTGCCGTCAGTTCCTTGAACGTGCGCACGACTTCGGTGATCGGGCCGAAGGCCGATGCCGCGAGCAGGGTGATAATCGGCAGCGTCGTGCGGGCCAGATGACCCTGTGTGACGAGTGCCGCTCCTACCGCGAGGACGGCCAGTGCGCCCCAACCGGTCAGCGTCTCGATGACCGCGTTTTGCATCGCCTGGTCCCGCAGATAGCGCACCTGCAGCCGGTAGAACGAGCGCGATGCAGCAGCGATCTCATCGACGCGCGCGGCGCCGCGCTCAAAAGCGACCAGGGTCCGCAACCCCTGTACGCTGTCCACCATCTGCGCGTTCGCCGTGCCGGTGCCGGTGCGCAGCTCCATGCCCAGCCGCTCCATGGCGCGGCCAGCGATTAACGGCGTCAGCGCCACAGCAGCGAGGAACGGAGCCAGCACGAGGGCAAGCGGCCAGGCGATCAGTGCCGCGACAAGCAGTGCAGTGCCGGGAACAAGCAAAGCGACCACAAGCGGTGAGATCGTGTGGGCGAAGAACAGCTCGATCGTCTCCACGTCGCCCGTGGCCGTGCTGACGATGTCGCCCGTCCGATGGCGCTGCAGGTATGCGGGAGCGAGTGGATCGAGCATGCGGTACAGCGCGATCCGCATCTCGGCGAGCAGGCGGAAGGCGAGGTCGTGGGCGATCCACGACTCGAACCAGGTGAGCGCCGCCGTCACCGGCACGAGGCCGAGCAGCAGGATGAGGTTGGGTGTGAGTGAGCCGCCGAGCACCACTCGTCGCACCAGCAGCGCCCCGGCGACCCCGAGACTCATCAGCGCCGCGGCGTGCAGCAGACCCGAGACGAAGGTGACCGCCATCTCGCCGCCCCAGGGCCGGACGAGAGCCAGCAGCCGTCGCCATACCTGGAGCGCGCCAATGTGTCTATTGGTCGCCTGCGAAGACGAGGGCTGCAGCTCCTCTGCCGGACCCCCGGCAACGGCCAGATCGGTGCGAGCTGCCTGTGATTCGTCCTGAAGCAGGGCGGCCCCTTCACCCTGCTGCGCGGACATCAGGCGGTTGTAGATGCCACCTGCCTGCATCAGGCTCTGATGCGTGCCGGTGTCAACGAGCCGGCCACGGTCGAGCACAACGATGCGGTCGGCGTTGACCACGCTGCTTAGCCGGTGCGCGATCACCAGGGTCGTGCGCCCCTGCTGCAGCCGCTCGACCGCCTGCTGAATGATCGCCTCGTTTTCGGCATCGACGTTGGAGAGAGCTTCGTCGAGGACGAGGATCGGCGCATCCTTCAACAGGGCGCGTGCAATGGCGATTCGTGCTCGCTGGCCGCCGGAAAGCCGCGCTCCCCGCTCACCGACGATCGTCTCGTAGCCCTGCGGCAGCGCTGTAATGAACTCGTGCGCGTTGGCGGTGCGAGCAGCGGAGATCAGCTCAGCGATCGTCGCGTCCGGTTTGCCCAGGCGCAGGTTTTCAGCAACGGTGGCGTGAAACAGGTACACGTCCTGTGCCACGAACGCGATGCTGCGGTGGATCAGTTCGAGCGGCAGATCGCGGACATCGTGACCGCCGAGCAGCACCCGTCCCTGTTGCGGATCGACAAAGCGCAGCAGCAGGTTCACCAGGGTGGATTTGCCGGCGCCGCTGGGGCCGACCACGCCCAGTGTCTCGCCTGCGCGCAATTCAAAGGAGACATCACGCAGCGCCGTGCGCTCGCCGCCGTTGTAGCCAAAGGTCACGTTTTCAAACAGGACCCGAGGTTCAATGATCGCCGGTCGAACCGGGGCGTCAGCTTCCTGCACCTCCGGCACCGCGTCGAGCACGTCGTAGATCCCGTTCGCCGCTGCCAGCGCGACCATGCCTTTGTGATACAGCTGCGTGAGGTCACGCAGCGGGCGAAACACCTCGACGCCCAGCAGCAACACGACGAGCAGGGTGCTGAGCTGCAGTCCGCCATCGTGCACCCGCACGGCGCCCCAGGCGAGTGCGACCGCGGCGCCAGCAGAGATCCCCAGCATCGTGATCCCGCCGGTGGCGATGTTGACGGCCAGCACGTACATCGTGCTGCGGAACAGCTCCTGTGCACGCTCCGCGAGCAGCTCGCCGCGTTTTCGGCTCTGGCCGAACGCTTTCAGCGTCGGCAGCCCCTGGATGCTGTCGAGCAGGTCCGCTCCCATCGCTGCATACGCGTCGCGGCGGGCGAGCGAGCTGGCAGCATTCCAGCGATGGAACGCGGCCGGGGCGATCAGGGTGAACAGGGCGAAGCAGAGGAAGACCAGCGCGGTGCGGAGATCCAGGAACGCCATAAAGGCGAAGATGATCACCGGCGTCAGCGCCGCCACGACCAGCTGAGGCAGATACTGGCCGAAGATGGTGTCCATCTGCTCGACACCCTCGACCAGCGAGAGCAGCACGTCGCCTGTTCGTTTTTGGTCGAGCTTACCCGGGCCGAGATCGACCACGTGCGCATAGAGTGTGCGCCGGAGCGCGACCTTGAGCCGGGACGCCGTGTGATTGCCGATCTCTTCCCGCGTAAACTGCATCAGGGCACGCAACAGAATCAGGCCGGCGATAAGCACGAGCACGGGGGCGATATCGCCGATCGCGTGTCCCTGGAAGACCTGGGCGATGGTGCGCCCGGTGAGCACCAATCGCCAGATCGCGATCGGCACCGCAAGCACGCCGATGAGCGCTGCCACCGCGATCCTCAGCCGCACGCCCTTTGTGAGCGCGAGTAAACGGCGATCAACGTACATGGCGTCTCCCTCTTATCAGCCTGCCGTCCACCAGTAAGGCAGCGATCGGCGCTTCATACCGGCGATACGGCATACTCAGTATCCCAGAACCATCTGCCGAGGATTGTAATTGCACCCCATTGCAGAGTGCCAGCCATCCACAACTGCCTGTAACATCAAACTTGCTCCCGAACGGTTACACTCGATGTCGCACCCTGCCGAGATCGAAGCCGGTGCCGGTGACGCGCTGCGGGCGCTTACGATGCGTTACGAACCCTAATATCGTTGAGTTAGGAGGCATGTATGCCGGTTGAGTATCGCCCCGCGCGGGTCGAAGAGATGACCGAGTTTTCCTATGCGAGCCACGTCGGCTTCGGCGCATCTACTGCGGACGAGGCTGTCCAGCGTTCGGTGGACCGTGACAAACTGCTGCCCGAGTACACCCTCTGCGCCGTCGATGACGCCGCACTTGTCTCGCAGATGGCCACGCTTCCATTCACCATGCGCTGGAACGGTCGCGATATCAGATGCGGCGGCGTGACCGCAGTGACGACGCTGCCCTCGCATCGCCGTCGCGGCCACCTGCGCGAGTTGATGACCCGCGCCTTCGCCGAAATGAAGGAGTCGGGCCAGCCGGTCGCGATGCTGTGGGCGTCAATGGCGGCGATCTATCAGCGCTTCGGCTACGGCATCGCCTATACCCAACGCCTCTACGACTTCGATCGACGGCACCTACGCTTCGTGGACGAGATCCCGACCCCCGGCTGCATCCGGATGGTGAAGACCGCCGATGCCCAGCAGGTCGTAACCAGCGTCTACGTCAGGTTCGCGGAGCCGCGCACGTTGATGCTCCATCGCCCGGCTGAATGGTGGGCGGGCCATGTAATGCTCCCCTGGCAGCCAACCGCGCCGCCGTTCTTGCTCGCTGTCTACGAAGAAGAAGGTGTGCCGCTCGGCTACGTGCTCTACGGAGTTGAGAGCCGTCCGCCCGAGCCCGGTCCGAACGAGATGATCATGGTGTACGACTTCGCCTGGCTGACGCCATCGGCGCATCGGGCGCTGATCCAGTTTCTGGTGGGCTACGATCTGGTCGATAAGATCCGCATGTTCCGTCTGCCAGTGGACGATCCGCTCTTCTTCCAGGCACAGGAGCCGCGTCTGCTCGGTGCAACCGATTGGGACGGGACGCTAGTGCGCATCGTCGAGGTGCAGGCGGCACTCGAAGGACGCGGCTACGACAACGACGGCCGCCTGGTATTTTCGCTCGACGACGGGATGTGCCCCTGGAACAGCGGCGCCTGGGAGTTGACCGCAGAGGGTGGCAGCGCCCGGCTAAAGCGTTCCGACGCGACGCCGGATCTGCAGCTGACCCCGCGCCTGCTGGCGATGATGGCGAGCGGCCGGCTCAGCGCGACAACGCTGACCCAAATCGGCCTCCTCACCGGGGGCGATCAACGCTCGCTCTCTGCCGCCGATAACATCTTCCGCACCGCCTACGCCCCCCTCTGCGCCGACGGTTTTTAGCCTTCGCGGGTGTGTTTGGCCCGACGGAAGTACGGAGTCAGGCGGGGGTGGTGCGGTCCGACGGCGTACGGACCTCACCCCTTACCCTCTCCATTACTTCGTAACGGAGAGGGCGATCCTTTGGGTGCGTTGCACGAGCGGTGGGGATGCCGTGCCCGCCGGGGTGGTGCGGCTCGACGTAGTAACGTTTTAGCCTTCGCGGGTGTAGCTGGCCCACCGGCAGTTCATATACACTCCCGAGCAGAGTTGGCCGATCAAGGAGAAGGAAATGCGCAAAGCGTTCATGTCCATCCAGAAGGTAACTGATACCTGTTCAGAGGACATGAGGCTTGATGCGAACCTTGAACCTGGGGATCCTGGCGCATGTAGACGCCGGTAAGACCAGCCTGACCGAGCGGCTGCTCTACGCCGCCGGTGTCATCGACCAGATCGGCAGCGTCGATCACGGCAGCACCCAGACCGATTCCCTGGCGCTGGAACGGCAACGCGGGATCACGATCAAGTCCGCCGTCGTCTCGTTCGTCATTGATGATGTCACGGTCAACCTGATTGACACGCCCGGCCACCCGGATTTCATCGCCGAAGTAGAACGGGTCTTGAGCGTGCTCGACGGCGCCGTGCTGGTGCTCTCCGCCGGGGCGGGTGTGCAGGCGCAGACTCGCGTCTTGCTGCGGACGCTGCAGCGATTGCAGATTCCTAGCCTGATCTTCGTCAACAAGATCGACCGCAACGGCGCCCAATATGAAGCCGTACTGCAGAGCATTGCCGAGAAACTAACTCCGGCAATTGTCCCAATGGGATCGACACGCGACCTCGGCAGCCGCAGCGCCGATTTCACGCCGTACGGCGCGGCCGACGTTGCCTTTGTAAGCAGACTGGCGACTTCGCTTGCTGAGCACAACGACGCGATTCTGGCCGCGTACATTGAGGACGAGACAGCAGTCTCGTACCACCAACTCCGCAACGAGCTTGCGGCGCAGACCAGCAAGGCGCTGCTGCAGCCGGTGTACTTCGGCTCGGCGATCACCGGT
>JBBRGK010000123.1:0-7662 GCA_038240805.1 Dehalococcoidia bacterium
GGCTCCGGCTGCGACGGGCGCACAGTGAACCAGTGCGTGATTGTGATTCCAGCCAGCGACCTGAGCGTCACGGCAAACTTCGCCCCGGCGCCGAACAGCACCAGTGCCACGGACAGCAGCACTGCCAGGCAACCCCTACGAGCCGGCTGCAACACCGTGGTCACACCGGTAAGCCTGGGCGCGGACACGCCGGTAGCGGTGGTTGTGCAACTGGTGCAGGGGACGGTAGTGGTCAGTGCGGGCCGGTTTAACAATGCCCTGCAGGTGTTCCAGTTCGGCTACTTCAGCACGCCGGACGCGCCGGTCGAGTTCAGCACGATAGGCCCGTTGCAGAGCCTCTTCCTCTGTGTGCAGGGTGCGGGCAGCTTCAGCGCCAGCGGGGAATAGGGTCGCCCGGTCTCTGCCGATCAGCCTGGCGCCAGACGCCGAGCGAGCGGATCCTGGTTGCCGCTGCCCTGCGTGCGGACGTTCTACAATACAACTGAACGATCAACGACGTTGGCTATGCTATTGTCATCGTGCCGCGCTGTGCCGTGGCTCGGACAGCGACCGAGGTCCACAATGTCGGGCGACACCGTCACGCTCAGTCTCGAAGGCGAGGTATCGCTCGCTGATTTCGCTACTGCTACGAAGGGTTTCAGTGACCTGCTCTCGGCTCTGAGCGCGGAGATCGCGGGCAAGAACAGACCGGAGTGGTCCGTCGCGGACCGCTGCGGCGGCAGCGCTGTGATCACGGCGCACGCCGACTGCGACGACCAGGATCTGCTCAGGCGCATCGTGAGCGCCTACGAAACCGTCGGCACAGCACTTTCCGCCAACGCGCCAGTCCCATATTCGTCGAAGGTACGACGTGCTGCGCTCTCCATCGCGACTGTTCTGAACGGGCATATCCGAGCCGTCAGGTTTGAGACGCCAAACGAGGACATCACCATCCTGAGTCCGGATATGCTGACACAGAGCAGGCCACTGGCCGCAGCTCGGGGAGCGATCGAGGGACGGGTCCAGGTCTTAAGCGGCCGCGAGAGCCTGCGGTTTAGTCTCTACGATCTGATCTTCGACCGAGCAATTTCCTGCTACCTGGAGCCGGGCTATGAGGATAGAATGCGCCACGCCTGGGGGCATCGCGCCATTGTGGAAGGCATGATCAGTCGTGACCCGTTGAGTAACCGGCCAGTGTCCATCCGCTCTATTCGAGACGTGACGGTGCTCGCGGAACCACAGCCGGACGGATATCGGCAGGCGCGCGCCTCCTTGCCACGGGAGTCCAACGGGCTACCGGCGGAGCAGGCGGTGCGGCTGCTGCGTGATGCCTGATGCCAGGCCGATTCTGGCAATGGACTGCGAATTATCACATCGACGCTCTCGATCGCCGAAGTGGCCTACGTCTCCGAGGAGAAGGCTCGGAGAGCACTCGACCCCGTTGCCGAAGCCAGGATCGAGGCGATCTGGGACGGTTCTGCGATCGACCTGGTAGAGTTCCACGCCGGCATTGCTCGCGAAGCCCGCTCGCTCATACGCCAGGTGATGACGCGCAACTGGAGTCTGCGGTCGGCGGACGCATGCCAGTTGGCATCCGCGATCTATGTCGGCGCAACCGACTTCCATACCTACGATGCTCGACTCTTCAGATTCGGCGATCTCTGCGGTTTCCCGGTGCGATCCCCACTCGTCGAACCGTCGTTAAAGTGGTAGATCCGGAAACTCTGCTCCGGTTGGGTGAGGCCGAACTGCCTGCCTCGGGGTGACACTGGCGGAGAAATAGAGCAGCACCGCGCCGCTGGCCGCTGCTGCCGTGCTGAATCAATCGACAGGGTCCATACAGGCAGACACTGGAGGCAGGCGAGATGACCAGCAGCGCGGGAAGCGGCCCCAACACCGGCGGTCCGACCGAGCAGACCTCGGCGGGCGTGGTGCCCACAGGCAGCATGGCAGGCGATCAGACGCCGAGCGGTCAGCGGCAGGGCATGCACCAGGGCGATGAGTTGCCGAAAGGCGCGCCCGGCTCGGGCGAGAACATCTGCCGCCAGTGCGAGGGCAGCGGCAAAAGTGACGGCGGCCAGTGCAGTATGTGCGGCGGCACCGGCAAAGTCACAGAATCGGTCGCCGGCGGGCCATAGACGATCGAGGCCCGGTAACGGACCTCACCGTCGTATCTATCTCCGCGCACTCATCGAAATGGCTGGCGCTGACCGAACGCCAGCGCCACACCTGCAGCGCCGGCCAGCTTCAGCGCCTCAGGCCGGCTGATTCGCTCCGCTTTCGGCCACTCCATCCCCGTAATGAGCTGCTACGGGCAAATGGTAGCATACGGCCGTCGCCCGCTTACAAGCGGGGTGGCTGCCAGCCGCCGAGAGCAGTCTGCAACTGTTGTGCCACGGCGAGCGCGACATCGTCTCGCCATGGTTGTGCCACGATCTGCACGCCGATCGGCAGCCCTTCAGGGGGGGTGCCGCCGCGTACGACGACGCACGGCCAGCCGGTGAGGCTGTACGGGGCGGTGTAGCTGATCATCGAGGCGTTGGTGAAGTCGGTCGAGACGCCGTGCTCAACGGCTGGCAGCGCGGAGACTGGACAGACGATGGCGTCCCACTGCTGCATGAACGCCAGCATCCGGCTGCGGATACTTTTCGCTCGCGAATCGCCATAGCGAGGGTCGTGGCAGAGGCGGTGGTTAACTCATCTATATCGGGCCTCATTTTGCGTGGTATGCTCGGCCTCTCGCGGCGGTCGCCCTCATCACCCCAACCCTCTTCTCCCAATTCTGGGAGAAGAGAGCGCTCCGGAAGCATGTTTTCGCGCTCTTCGGGTAGATCGGGGCTCGGTCCTGGAATATCCGCGGCTGCGACCAGGATCGTGCAACGCGCATTAAGATCGTCCTTTCGCCCTCATGTATACATGCAGGAGGATAAGAGGATGGAGGGCCGCTCCGCGCAACCCGTTTCTGCTGGCTTAATGGCGAATTCGGTGTCAGCTGGCGGCCATGGTCCGCACAATGCCGGCTTCGCCATCGACGGTGATCAGGGCGCCGTCCTCGAGCAGGCGGGTGGCGCTTTTCACGGCGACGACGCAGGGAATGCCGTACTCGCGGGCGGTGATCGAGGCGTGCGACAGCAGGCTGCCCGCTTCCGTTATCACCGCGCCTGCCACGGTAAGCAGTGGTGTCCAGGCCGGCGAGGTCATCCGGCAGACCAGCACCTCACCCGGCTGTAGCCGATCCGCATCATCGAGGTCGATGATTACCCGCGCTCGTGCCGTTACGGCGCCCCTGCTGGCGCCGATGCCGCGCAGCTCACCGGCCGGCGCCGGTTCGCTCGCTGGCGCCCGTGCGACGGCGGAGTTCGGTGCCGGCGCTGCGCCGATCAGCGTCGGCGGCTCAAGCAGCCGCCAGCGTTCACGCTCCGCCCGCCGCGCCGCCACCCGCTCGCGCAGCTCGGCCACGTGCGGCGGCGCGTCCAGCTCTTCGGGCAGCAGAAACAGCACATCCTCAGTGCAGTCGATCAGCCCCGCGGCGACCAGCGTCTCACCTCGCCGCAGGACGGCGCCGCGCCAGGCCCCATACGTATGCAGCTGCCAGTATGCGCGACCCTCGCGTACCGTCACGTAGTCCGAGACAGCGGCCAGCAGGGTGCGGAATCGCTCGCGAGCGACGTCATTTTCCAGCCGGGCCTCGGTGGCCTGTACCAGCGCCTCGCGGGACTGCGCCGCTGCCTGCATGATCGAATACGGGGAGGGCGGACTGTCCGTTATGAGACGGCGCAGGAGCAGCAGCGGTATCTCCGGGCGCTCGCGCCAGGTGGGTGCCAGCAGCTCCCAGCTCTGCGCCCGGCTGCCCCAACGCTCCAGGAACGCCTCGAACGCGGCGAGGAAACCCCGTCCGCCGGGGAGGGTGTGGAGTGTGGTAAGCGCTTCGCTGCCAGCGCAGGCAGCAACCGCCGCTGCCAGAGCAGGCGTGGCGCGGACCTGCTGTGCCAGCTCCCAGAGCGACTGGTCGGCCTCGAGCGTGAGGTTAGCGACGCCAGTGGTGAGGTCGGAGGCAAGCCGCTCGGCGTCGGAACCGGCGAAGGTGGCACAGAACTGCGCCAGGGCGCGCATCAACGCTGAAACCACGACAAGCGCCACCTGGGTCTGGTGCATGGCATAGCCCCAGGTCTCGGCCAGCCATGCGAGCGGAACCTCGGGGCCGTCCGTCTGAAGTGACTCAACAGCCGCCTGCAGGCGTGGCAGGCAGTACTGCTCCCAGACGGCGAGGGCATTACCGTAGCGTTCAAGCAGTGTGTTGATCGACGGCAGCATCAGCTCCCAATCCGCGTCTGTGAACAGCCGGCCATCGAGGAACTGATAGCCGTTCGCGAAGCAGCCTCGCTGGAAGTCATAGGGAACAGGGAGCATGGCCTCGGCGAAGGCGCGATCTACACCAGGCTGTGCGAGCCGCAGCAGCGCAATCTCAAGCGGCGGCAGCGGGTCAGGTGTGTGGGTCGCTCCCTGCAGCCATGGCCGCTCGGCGTCGGCCGGGTCGTCCCAGCCGACGGGAAATGGCGTCCCATCGGTGCAGCGATACAGCGTTTGCAGTTGAGGCACGGGGAACCTCCAGGTTTCGCTCGGCGTCGCGGTGGGATCGTGCAGAGCCAGGCACTCGATCACACCGGCGGCGTGGCAGAGTGAGTGCGGTATAGCACGAGGGCCGGGCATCTGCAAGCCGATCGCAATGCGAATCGGCGTTCTGCGTGGAAAGATTACCAGCCGCGCTTGAGCGCCGTTTCCTGGGCGGCGGCGTCAAGGACTTCGGCGCAGGACTCCCAATCCACCGGCTCGATGCGGTCGTACTTCATCTCGAAGGGGGACACCGAAGGAACGGCGGCGATGATCTGCTGTGCCCGGACTACGTCGTGCTGGGCGACTGCGACCCATGCGTCTTCGAGCGTGTCGGGCAGCTGGCCGAACAGGTCGCGGATCGCCTGCAAGCGCGACGAGAGCAGTTGATGTACGCGGTCTTCGACCGAGTCGCGGTAGCGCATGTTATAGATGAGCACTTCGCTGCGCACCTGGCCGATGCGCTGGATGCGGCCTTTGCGTTGCTCCAGCCGGGTCGGGTTCCAGGGCAGGTCGAGGTTGATCAGCGTACCCAGCCGCTGCAGGTTCAGCCCCTCGGACGCCGCATCGGTGCCAGCCACAAGCCGCAGGTCACCGGTGCGCACCTGCGCCTTGATCAGGTCACGATCGAGCCGCGTGAAGACGCCGGCACGGTAGACACCCGAAGCCGAGCCGCCCGCGTACAGCGCCACTGGCTCCTCCGGGAGTCGCGACGAGAGCTGTGCGGCCAGCCAGATGGCGGAATCGAGGTATTGGCTGAAGATGATGCAGCCCTGCTCCAGCCAGGGGCCGCTGCCGCCCTCACCGTTGAGCAGTAGCCGGGCAACGAGGCGCTCTTTGGGATCGTCCTGGCGGCCCGTCTCCAGCAACTTCAACAGCCGGAGTAGCTCGCCCGCCTCTGCCGTGGTCAGTGGATGAAGCGCCGATGGCTGCACGGCTGGTGCTTCGTCGGCTGCGTCATCATCTTCATCGCTATCCGACGGAGCTTCGCCGCCGAGCATCTTCTGGGCGGTCAGCCGGCCTGCCTCGATTGTGCTGCCCATGCGGCGCAGCAGGATCGTGCGCAGAAAGCCGGTGGAGATGCGCGGCCGTTTGCCCACCTCAGCGCAGAACGCCTCGGCCGCCTCGTAGGCGTCGCGCAGCAGATCTGGCAGAGGAACCGCTTCGTCCGTGCTCTCGCCGAAGAGCCGCACCCGCACCGGCTGCAGATATGGCTCCTGGGTGCGCGGATCGAGCGTATCTTCGAGGAAGGCGCGGGTGCGGCGCACGATCGCGCGGATATACGGGTTGTGTTCCGCGAAGAAGCGAGCGCCAAGCCGCTGCAGTCGGGCGCGGTCCGGCGGCTGCAACCGTTGGAGGTCTTCGGGTTTGGCGTAGGCGGTGCCGTCCGAGATCTGCAGCGCCTTGCGAAGCAGCTTCACGTCGCGGTGCTCCTCGCCCGGCGGCAGCGGGTCGCGCAGCCATTCCCACAGCTCCGACAGATCGGCCGGTGGGTCCTTTCGGCCCAGAACGAGGTCCAGTCCCTCGCGCGGGCGCGTGCGCCAGTGGCTGAAGCTGCTGCCCAGCACGGAATCGTTGCCCTCGCCCAGCACGGCCAGCAGGTCGAACGCCTCGATCGGGTCCAGTTGCACCGGCGTGGCGCTGGCCAGCAGCAGGCTCCTCGTGCGCGGCGTTACCCGCTGCAAGAAGCGGAGCAGGTTGTTCGGATCGGCGCGCTCGTTGCGGTGTGTTGGGCCTATATTGCGCCGGCGGGCTCGGTGCGCCTCGTCCAGCACGACACACTCGAACTGCATGCTGGCCAGCAGGGCAGCCGCCTCGGTCCCCTGTGTGATTAAGCCCGTCGAAACGATGCCGGCCCGGCGCGGGCAACGCCGCAGCTCATCGATCCCTTTGTCGGCGTAGACGACGCCCTGTTCGTCGATCCACTGGCGTCCGTTCCAGCGGGCGCAGGGTAGCGCCAGCAGCCGCCATAGCTCCTCCTGCCACTGCTGCAGCAAGGGGCGCGGCGCGAGCACGAGGACAGGCCGATCGCCCCAGAGCGCCATTAGCTTCGCCGCCAGCGCGAGCTGCACGGTCTTGCCGAGCCCCACCTGGTCGGCGAGGACGAAGCGGGCGCCTCCCGCGCGATGCGCCGCGAAGGCTCGCTGAATGAACCATTTCTGATGCGCCCAGAGGCCGTCCTCGCGCCGGTAGACCGGCAGCTCCACAGCGCCGGCGGCGGGACTGGCGTTGTAGTCAGCCTTCCACTCGGCAACTTTGGTGATCACCGTGCGGTGCGCCAGCCGACCGGCATCCTCGGCTACCGCGTCGGCAAGCTCCACCGCTTCGGGCGAAGCCCAGAGGGCGCGGAACTCCTCCTCGACCCAGTCGACACCCTCGGCGCTTTCGTCGGTCCAGAGTAGCTCGTAGTTTAGCTGCCAGCCCGGCTGCGACTCGTTGGCGCTGCCGATGAAGCAGAAGCGGGAGCCGTCCTCGCGGGTGACTACGCCTGCCTTGCCATGGATCAGGCCGAAGCAGGCATCGGGCAGCACCCGTACCTGCAGGCGGCCGGAGACGAGGAAGTCGAACAGCCGCTGCAGCCGCTCACGCAGCGCCGGCGGCACATCGGCCGGTACGCCCTCACACCACTCGCGCCGCATCGCCTGCTTCGCCGCCCGCGCGGTGGCCACGTCGAGCGGGTTCAGCGACGAGTTGCAGATCACGCGTGCCACGGCGCCGGGCGCCATCTGCTCCAGCGCTTCGCCCGCAACCTCGATCACCGACGAGGAGAAGTAGCCAGCGATCCGGTCATAAGCACGGGCGCCCGCCAGCCGTTCGGGCAGGAAACTGCCCAGCCGGGCTCGGCGTGACGAGTAGCGCTCAATCACCCAACTGCCGCCTTAGCCTGGCTCGGCGAAAGGTCAGCGTATTCTTCCAGGCGGTCGCCCTCCATCCTCTTATCCTTCCTCCCAATTCTGGGAGGAAGGACGAACTGCGGCTGCATTGCACGAATCTGGTTGCAGCGCCGGGAAGCCCCCATCGCCCAGACTCATATCGTTACCCACATCTGCACTGCGGTGGAGGCTGCGCGAG
>JBBRGK010000124.1:0-7644 GCA_038240805.1 Dehalococcoidia bacterium
TTGAACGGTGTGTCGTGCTGCACTTCAGTGACAAGCAGCCCTTCAGCGCGTCCCAGCCAGACGTGGATCTGACTGTGCTTGTCGGGCTGCATCTTCAGGTAGTAATTCACGTGCCCTACACCGAAGTCCACGTGGCGCCAGAGGTCCCGAATCACGAGCGAGTACAGCTGCCGATCAGCGTCATTGTTCGCCGCCGTCTTCACTGCTTCGAGGACGACAATCTGAAAGAGGCTCCTGACGATATTCTGGGCAATGATCAACTCGGTCAGCCGCATCGAGGAGGTTATCGCCCGGTGGTAGATTCCTGGCGTCTCCACGCCGAGCCCGCCGCCGTTTGCCAGCGCCCGCTTCCGCAGCGCCTCGTGGTGGCGGCCCAGGTCGTAGATCTGCGTGGCAAGGAAGCTCTTGACCTCGTAGAAGCCGTAGCTGATGCGCTCAAGCCAGCCTGAGTACACCTGCAGGCCGACCAGCGACGCCTCCGAGATCTCCGTCAGAAGCTGACAGATCGATCGCTCTGCGATCTCGGGATACGGCTTGAGTTGGTCCCACGGGATATCGAGCGCGGAGGACCAGCGGTCGCTAATCGCATCTTCGTAAAGGTCGGCCGCATTTTCTGACCAGACGTCCGTTTTCTCGTACAGCGAATAGCTTGCCTCAAGCCCCGGCTGGGTGCCGGGAAAGGCGCCTCGCGGCAGGTCGTTCTTGTATGGCCAGTGATCCGGGACGAAGGCGTAACTACCCTGGTCAATGTCCTTGATGCGGAGCCCCTTAGGGCCGATCTCGGGCCGCATACCGCGTTGTGTGGGCACACGCATCCACGGGAAATCAGGCACGGGCTTCTCTGTTGCCTCAGCAGCTGGCTGCTGGGCAGAGGCGTCGGTCGTCATTCGTTGTTCCTCTCCAGAATCGGGCCGATGGCTAGTTGCGGATCGGATCCAGGAAACGGGCCATGTCCGGGTTCATGCGCTCGCGCCGGTCGCCAAGCCCGACGACCTCGAGGCGATGCATGTACTCATTTATCTGCCGCTTCCGGATGGCGAGCAGCTTCTGGTAGCCCAGGTCGATACCCGCCGTGCCGCCACCGAGCAGAATCGCAAGCGATTCGGCCGAGGCGCCGCCGCCGGTGAGGCCGGCCTGCGTATTGCCGAGTAGACCTTCCTGGCGATCGAGGTAGTGGTGGATTTCTTCGTGCCGTTCGGGCTGCGTTTCGAGCAGGTACTTCATGTGGGTCACGCCGAAAGCGACGTGCCGGCTCTCGTCCTGCGCCGCGAGGCGGAACATTCGTTTCTCCGCCTCGTTGTTGCTGATCAGCTCGCCCATGCGGAAGAGGCTCTGAACAAAGCCTTCGGCGACGAGATGGAGAAGGGTCGTCATTTCGGTAAAGTCGCTGACCTGCAGCAACCCGACCGCGCCAGGTCCGCCTTGTAGAAGACCGCAGCCATTAGCGAGCGCCCGCTTGCGGAATACGTCCTCGTGCCGTGCTTCATCCATGATCTGCGTGGCGACAAAAAGCGCGACCTCGTAATGGTCGGCGCTGATCTGCGGCAAATACCGACCCGGCAGGTCGGCAGCGATGAACTCCACCTGTGTTAGGAAGGTCATCAGCTGACACATCGCCAGTTCGACATCGTCGGGGAGCTGCGTCAACTCTTTCCACGGAACGTCAGTGGCGCTGGACCACTGGCGTGCATGCGCCTCTTCATAGAGCATCTGGATCGATGACGACCACGACTCGGACTTGTTCGTCCAGCGAGGTCCGAGGCGGGGTGCCCCTGGCCGTGCGGCCGCACCGCGGGGCCGGCCCGTGAAGTTCGCGGTCGTGTCCGGCACGATGCCGTAGGCACCCTGATCGGCGAGGTCGAGCGTCAGACCCTTGCGGCCTGGTTTCGCGATGAGCCCCCACTCGGTGCCAGGCTTCAGCCAGCTCAGGTCCATATCCGGGGTCGGCGTGTCCTTGCGGAGCATTTCGAGGGTATCGGCGCTGACGGCCATGCTTTCCTCCAACGATTCAGGAAGCCACTTTTTACCAACGGTATAGCATGAATAATGCGGTCGGAAAGTTCACGCTGTCAAGCGGGGCGAGCAGTAAACCGGCCAGCGAGTCAGATGATGCTACGATGCCAGCAGGAACCGTGCCTCGATCGCCTCTGAGTCTTCATGATGCGGCGATGGCATCGAGACTCCGGCAAGCGAAAGACGATCGAGGCGTGAACATGGTGGTTGCGGGTTCTGGCCCAGGCGTGCGCGCCCGGTTGCCCGGCGTCAAGGAGCGAATTCTTGACGCCGCGACCCGCGAGTTCACCGAACTCGGCTATCACGGCAGTTCGCTACGCAGCATCGCGGCACGTTCCAGTGCCACCAAGCCGATGATCTACTACCACTACCAGGGCAAAGACGGCCTCTATGCGGCAGTGGTGAATCACCAGCTTGGCCGGCTCGAACAGGCAGTTCGGGATGGCATTTCTTCTGAGGGCGGTACCCTCCACCGGCTCGAAATCTTTGCCCGCACCTACCTGACCTGCTTTGTCACCAATTTCCCCGTGCTCGCTGTCGGCCTGCGCGAATTACCAACGCTCCCGGCGCCCGTGTTTGTCGAGATAGCGTCCGCCCATTCGCGCATGGTTGTCGCGATTCTCAAGCAGATCCTGCGAGACGGTGAAGCGATCGGCGACCTCCGCCCTCACGACATTGAGAACGCGGCACGGGCGATCATCGGCATCATGCATTACTACATTCGCGGTACGGGCGAGGAGCCACCTGTGGCGATAGTCGCAGCAACGCGCCAGGTGGTGGACTATTACGCCGTAGGACTGCTTTCGGCGCGGGAGTTGCTGCGACGCGCCGGCGGTAGCGACTAAACGGCGCCGCGTTATGTCGTTACGGACTATCCGTTTGTCGGCAGTGGCAGAAATAGACCGAAAGCGATATAATTGTTAAACGATAGACAAGATTCGGAGGACTTCCCCATTACCACAGAGACTCAACCGAAGCGCCGCCGCCCCCGTGTAGCGGCGCTGAATAGCACGGCTCTTCCTTCCATTGCGAGTCAAGCTGTTCAATCACCGGACCAATCAGATCACACCCTTTCTACGCGTATCGCTGTCGGTGCCCCCGCGAGCTTTGAAACTCTCGCCCTCAGTGAAGCCACGCTGGGAGCGGTCCTCGGGATGGGATTCACGATCCCAACGCCGATCCAGTCGCAGGCGATCCCGCCGATGCTTGCAGGCCGCGACGTTGTTGGCAAAGCTCAGACAGGCACCGGTAAGACCCTCGCTTTTGCCGTGCCGATCGCGGATCGGCTCGATCCCGCCCTCCGCCAGGTCCAGGCGATCGTCATGGTGCCGACGCGGGAGCTTGCAATGCAGGTGTCGCTCGAAACCGCCCGTGCATGCCAGGGCCGCGGCCTCACGGTCGTCGCGCTGTTCGGCGGACGCCGCATCAATGGCGACCTGCAGGCGCTGGCCGCCGGCCCGCAGGTAGTTATTGGCACGCCCGGCCGGGTGATCGATCACTTGCAGCGCGGCTCTTTGCAGCTTGCCGGCGTGCGTATCGTCGTTCTCGATGAGGCTGACGAGATGCTCGACATTGGCTTCGCCGACGACATCGAGCGCATCCTGCGCCGCACGCCGCGTCAACGACAAACCTGCCTCTTCTCTGCGACGATGCCAGCTTTCATCCGCCGGATGATCAACCGGCACATGGTTACGCCGGTCCAGATCTCGATTACGCCGAAAGAGACCACGGTCGCAGCAATTGACCAGGTCTACTACGAGGTTTCTGAGCGGGATAAGCTCGACGGCATGCTTGAGTTGATGCGCGACAGCGATGCTGGCGATATGACCCGCGTCCTCTGCTTCCGCAACACGCAGATTGGCGTCGACCGGCTGACGCAGCAGCTGGTTCGTCGCGGAGTGCCTGCCTGCGGCATCCACGGCGGCATGAGCCAGCCGGAGCGAGACCGTGTGATGAAGTCGTTCCGCAACGGCGAGCTGCGAGTTCTCATCGCAACGAACGTCGCGGCTCGTGGCCTGGATATTCCGGAAGTCACACATGTTGTGAACTACGACCTGCCACAGAACACCGAGGAGTACGTCCATCGCATCGGGCGCACTGGCCGCGCTGGCCGCGCTGGAACCGCCGTGACCTTCATCGGTGAGTGGGACCTCGAGGGGCTGACTGTCCTGCAACGCTTCGTCGGCGAGAATCTCCGCCGCGGCCGCCTCAGCCTGTACGGCTGATCTCTCCCGCAGTCGAAGTGAAACCACGGGGTCCGGACGCGCTCTACGCCCGGACCCCTTATCTGTGTCTGGCACCGCTGAAGATTAGTACACCGACGCCTTTGCGGCCTTTTCTGCGGGGACGCCACTACGCTGTCGCATGTCGCGCAGCAGTTCCTGCGCGGAGCGCACCAGGCAGTTAGCGTCGGAAGTCAATGTCACCATCTGAAAGCCCATCTCGACCCATTTGGCGCTGAACTCCGGGCCGCCGGTGTGAATACCACCTGCGACGTGATGCCGTTTGCAGGCGTCGAGAATTGTGCCGACCGTCGCTTGATGTATCGGGTCAGGGTTATCCATTCGCGGCGGCATACCGAGCGCGTAGCTCAGGTCGGACGGACCGATATAGACGGCGTCGACGCCCTCGACGCTGAGGATCTCGTCGAGATTGGCGATGCCATCCTTCGTCTCGATCATCAAGATTACGGCGATATGTTCGGCGGCATTCACTTGATAGTCCGAGCCACCGTATATTGAGGCGCGAATCGGGCCGGAGCTGCGATATCCGCGCGGCGGGTAGCGGCAGGCGCCCACAGCGCGCTCCGCTTCCTCCCGGTTATTGACCAGCGGCACGACGACACCATAGGCGCCAGCATCGAGGACTTTCATAATCGTCGCCGGATCGTTCCACGGCACCCGCACAAACGGAGTGACATCAGTCGTTGAGATGGCGGTCAGCATATGGACGCAATCGGCGTAGTCGATCAGCCCGTGCTGCATGTCCACCGTCAGCCAGTCGAATCCTTGCTGCGCCATCAGCTCTGCCGCGAACGAGTCCGGCAGCGATAGCCACGCCCCGACCGTTGCCTTGCCCTCTTTCCATGCCCGTTTGGTGGCGTTCTCACGCATAGTATGTCCACCTCTTCGAGAGTGACTTCCAGCGCTGCCAGAAGTCCGCGATACGTGCCGCATTGTCCGCCCGCGCTAACGGCGGGTCAACCGGCGCCTGAGAATAGATTCTTATGCGCGGATGCCTGCCGAGCGCCTTTGCCGCCGTTCCAAATTCCAGCTACCATAGCCGCAACAAGTCGCACGCCCGTATGCGTTGTGCATACGTTTGGTATAGGAGTAGTAATGCCGCTAGAAACGAGTGCTCAGGCCGTGGCTGTCGGAGAGCGTCCCTCCGATTGGACCGCATCAACCATCATGGAATTTCTCACCGAAGCAGCGAAGTCGATCGGGGTGGGTACGGCAACAGATGCAGGCTGGGCGCCCCCTGCTCCTGCCGGAACAACTCCGGTGATGATGACCGGCGGCATCCCCGACCCCGACACCCTCCCCCGGCACGAGTTGCTGGACGCCATGAAAACGGTTCTGCACACCTCGCCAACCGAGGCGCTTCGCTACGGTGGCACGCAGGGCTATGAGGGACTGCGCGTTTCGCTGGCCGAACGATATGCGGCGATCGACGGGATCACGCAGGGTCCGGAAAACTTCGTGTTGACCAATGGCAGCGCAGGCGGGATTGACCTGATCAGCTCCACCTTCATCAATCCTGGCGACACCATTGTTGCGGAGACACCAACGTTCTCCGGCACCTTGCGTACGTTCCGCGGCCACATGGCGAAACTATTGCCCGTGCCGACCGATAACGAAGGCATGGATACAGACGCGCTCGAAGAGGTTCTCTCTCGCGAGCAGCGGTCTGGCAAGCCGGTGAAGGCGATCTACACGATCCCCGATTATCACAACCCTATGGGCACGTACATGAGCCTCAAGCGCCGGCAGCGGCTTGTGGAACTCTCCGCGCGGTACCAGACTCTCGTGATCGAAGACGACGCCTACAGCGAAATCAACTTCGGCGGTGAGCAACTGCCGAGCGTGTATTCATTGGCCAGCGGGCATGGGGTGCTCCGCGCCTGCACGTTCAGCAAGACAATTGCAACTGGTTTACGGGTTGGCTGGGTGCAGGGCCGTGCGGACTTCATCGACGCCTGCGTACGGATGCGGTTCGACATGGGCGCCAGCCCGCTGCTACACCGGATGCTGGGTGAGTTTGTTGCTTCAGGGCAATGGGACTCGCATATCAAGAAGATGCGCAAGCTGTACGCGGAAAAGTGTGCTGCGCTTTCTGGCGCACTGATCAATGAGTGTGAGCCATATATGCGCTTCCAGCGCCCGCAGGGTGGCTTCTTCCTCTGGGTTGAGTGCCGTGAAGGCATCAACGCGGGCGATGTCGCAAAATATGCCGCCGAAGAAGGGGCGCTCATCGTTCCCGGCCGTAACTTCTATATGGACGGGAAGGATACGAGCCATCTTCGCCTTGCGTTCAGCACGGAGAAGCCCGACGATCTGAAGGAGGCGGGCAAACGCTTAGCCCGAGCATTTGCCCGCGCTGCCGGTTGATCGGTTCTTCGCGCCGGGTAGCGGCAGGCAGTCAAAACACGCAGCGATAGCGTTGATTGCAAGAGGTGCATGATGACGACAGAGACCCGACCAACAGCAGCAAAGCATGTCAGGGCATTGGTGAAACGCCCGCGCCTCGAAGAAATGGGGTTGGAGACCGGCAAGCTCGTTCGCCTCAAGCAGATTTACTCGCGCGGCAAAGGAAACGGGACGCTTCTGTTCCTGCCGATCGATCAGGGGTTGGAGCACGGTCCGCGGGACTTCTTCGACAACCCTGCCAGTCTTGACCCGGAGTACCAGTGGCGCCTCGCCGTCGAGGGCAACTACTCGGGCATCGCCCTGCAGTACGGCCTGGCATCGAAGTATATTCGCGACCACGCAGGTCAGGTGCCGGTCGTACTCAAGCTAAACGGCAAGACGGACATTCCGGCTGATTCCCAACCGATATCACCGCTGCATACAACAGTCGAAGAGGCGGTGCGTCTCGGGGCGCAGGCCGTGGGCTACACGCTCTACGTCGGCTCGTCCCAGCAAGCGGAGGACTTCCGGCAGTTCGGCGAAGTGCGCCGCGAGGCCGAACGATACGGAATGCCGGTCATCGTCTGGTCGTATCCGCGGGGCGAAGGTGTTGAGGCGAAAGGCGGCAAGGAAAGCCCGTACGCGATCGAGTACGCTGCCCGCGTCGCATGTGAGCTCGGCGCAGACATTGTAAAGGTAAATATGCCGACCGATCCGGGCGCGAAAGGTGCATCAAGCCCGAAGCCATACAACACGCTGAAGTACGACATGGTCGAAGGTTTCGAACGGGTGGTGAAGGCAGCGGGCCGCACGCCGGTACTGCTTTCCGGGGGCGAGAAAACGTCCGACGAGGAACTGTTCGAGAAGGCGGAAGACGCGCTCAAGGCCGGCGCGACCGGCTTCATTTTCGGCCGCAATATCTGGCAGCGGCCTCACGCTCAGGCCATAGCCGTTATCAACCGCCTGTGGGATCTCCTCGGCAAGTATTAGCCGGTCCGCATTC
>JBBRGK010000125.1:0-7636 GCA_038240805.1 Dehalococcoidia bacterium
GTAAAGCCGCGGACATTACCGGGGGCGCGCGCGGCAGCGGCCGCGCCACGGCATTGGCGATGGCTCGCCGTGGGGCGCACGTCGTGATTGCGGATATCAACGAGGCACGGCTTGCGGAGACAAAGTCGGCGATCGAGTCGCACGGCGTGCGGTCGTTGGCGGTGCGTTGCGATGTTGCCAGCGATGCGGACGTGGTGGCGCTCGCAGCGGAGGCGCTGGAGACCATGGGTCAGGTTGACCTCGTGTTCAACAACGCGGGCGTCGTCTGCCGTGGCGCGCTGGAAGAACTGGCCATTGACGACTGGCGCTGGCAGTTCGAGATCAATGTGCTCGGCGTCGTGCGCGGTATCAAAGCATTTCTGCCTCACATGCTGGCCCGAGGCTCGGGCTACATCGTCAACACGGCTTCGGTGGCAGGGCTGTTCGCGCTCACCGGGGAGGGTGCTCCCTACATCGCCTCCAAATTCGCGGTGGTGGGGCTTACAGAGGCGCTGGCTCTCTACGTACGGCCGCGCGGGATCGGTGTCTCGGTGCTCTGTCCGGGCAGCGTCGATACGAACCTGGGTGAGACCGCACTTGTGGTGGGCATGACGCCTGAACGTGAGATCTCGGAGACGGCGCAATCAGCAACCGTACAGGGAAACAGGCTGATGACGCCTGACGAGGTTGGCGAAATTCTCTGTGCCGGCGTCGAGCAGGATCGATTCTTCATTCTGCCTGAGGCAACACACGCCGAGACATTGACCCGGCGCACAGCCGATTGGAACGCGTTCATGGAGGACAGACTGGCGGCGCTGGCGTGAGGCGCGGCGATACTACCGACCACCTGGCGCTCACGGCTGCACCCGTTTAGCCCGGTGTGCGGCCGAGCAGGTCAAGCTGGTGGGCGATGTAAACCAGCTCGCCCCGGTCGATCTGCTCGCGGCGCGCGGCAATCCAGGCGGCAAAGCGGTTCTGTTCTGCTGCGGGTCCAGCTTTGAGGGCATTTTCGACGAAGTGCATGATGAAGCGGAGAAGGTAAGCATCGTCTCCGGCGTAGCCGTTTTCGCCGGGGAAGACTACCCAGTCGGATGCGCCCATGTCCAGCACGGTCCCGCCAGCCGCCCTGATCTGGTGAAACAGGTGCCGCCCGGCGCGACTCTCACCGAGTTGCTTGCCGTTACTCATGCGCTGATCCATCGAGCGATGGTATGTCGCCTCGACGAGGTCATCCAGGCGTGGATCGCTCCCGGGCTGAAAGACAGTCCCACCGTCGAACGTGATCGAGAAGTAAAACAGCCCGCCTCCTCGCAGGAGCGTGAACAGTTTAGGCAGTGAGTCGGGCACATCCAGGGTGTCCAGCAGCGCCTGCCCGATCAGAACGTCCCAGGTCTTCTGGCCGTGCTGCTGCGCCGCGAACTCGAAAAGATCCCTGGCTTCAAGGTGCAACGTCAGCCGGAGATCGTTGCGATTGAACTCGAAACCGCCGACGCGCTCCTCGATGCGGAAGCCCTGCGCAGTGGCCCAGCGAGGCAACCGCCGCCGCGCCTCAGCGATGTTTTCGGGCTGATCGTCGAGCACGGTCATTTCGACGGCGCGGGGGCTTTGGCCTTGCTCCGGGCCGGCAAAAAGGCCCCACTCGACGCAGCGCTCCACCATCGTGCCGATGCCGGCGCCCACTTCGAGCACGCGCAGAGGAATGCTGTTGTCGCTCAGGGCTACCGCCGCAACAGCCGCCATGAGGCCTTCCCAGACATGCCTGTTCAGCGAACGGTCGTCGATGCTCTGCTTCGCTGCCAGATAGCGCGTAAAGCTGTGCTCGGTGGTTGAACTCATATGGCCCGCAGATCCTTGTCGTGAGCGTATCGCCGATCGGTCGAGACCGCTGGTGTTGAGATGATGAATGTCACATTCACTGTACCGTGGAGTCTGCGGGTAGGCGCCGCTATTGGCTAGACTGGAACGAGCAGCAAAGCCTGGAGTTCAGCCATGACGACCCGTACCAGCCCTCATGTAGAGCGCCTCGGCGCACGTTGGCCGCGGCTGCGGCAGCCGGTGCTGATCGCAGGCTTTCTCGGCTGGAACGACGCCGGCCAGGCAGCCACCGCGGCAGTGCGATGGCTCGCCCGGCACCTGGACGGCGAACGGATCGCCGCAATCCGGCCCGACGCCTTTCACGTGTTCTCCGAGATCGAGTCGCGCCCCGTGGTGCGGCGGCGCGGCGAGGAGCGGATAATCCGCTGGCCATCGCACGACCTCTTCGCGATACGGGGTGATTCCAACTGGCCGTCAGATATCGTCGCGCTAGTAGCCCACGAACCAGAACTGCGCTGGCGAACCTACTGTGACGCTGTGCTCTCCGTCGCGCATACCCTCGGTGTGGAGCGGGTTATCGTACTCGGCGCGTTTCTTGCCGCAGTGCCGCACACTCGCGCTGTGCCGATAACCGGCTATGCCGCCGATGCCGCGATGGCGGCGACGCTGACGACCATGGACGCGCTCTCGACGACCTACGAAGGCGATGCAGGCGCCGTTAGCGTGCTGGTCGATGCGGCTCAGCGCGCGGGATTCGCGGCTGCAAGCCTCTGGGCAGCGGTGCCGCACTACCTGCCCTCCACTGCTAACCCGAAAGCTGCGCTGGCATTGTTGCGTGGTGTGCGAGACCTCGCCGAGATTCCGCTCGAGCTGTCGCGGCTCGAAGATGCTGCGGCCTTTTTCGAAACGCAGGTTTCTGACGCCGTCCGAACCAAAAGCGAGATGACCGAGCACGTGCAGGAACTGGAAACGACGGCCGCGGAGGCGCAAGCGGCCCGTGGTGCCGGCTCGCCGGACCTTCCTAATGCGGCCGATGTGATCAAGGCCTTTGAAGAGTTGCTGCGCCAGGGACGTGACCGGCCGCTCGGCGGCCAGGAGCTGTAGACGCCGGCGCAAGCCCGACGATGCGGCATAAGGGATGAGCTAACGTGGACAGGATCAGGGCAGTTGAAATAGCCAGGCAATGAGTGACTTCGGCATCGCGCTGGACGATCTGTACATATCCGATTCGGAGCCGCTCGAGGCAGTAACCGAGCGCCTCTACGCGGTCGGACTCACCGACGGTCTGCCGATAGTACCACCCACCCTCGCCCGAATTCGCCGCATGTATAGGGAGGCGCACCTCGACCCTGCCGGGTACGTTGGAGCCCTTGAGCCCGGCCTGAGCGCGATCACGGTCTATCAGCTTGCCATCTGCGCCGTGATGGCTGGCTGCCTGCCTCAGCATCTGACCGTGATCGAGGCCGCCGTGCGAGCGATGGCTGAGCCTTCGTTCAACCTGCTCGGAATCCAGACGACAACCGGCAGCGCGACACCGATCTGGATCGTAAACGGCCCCGGTGCCGCCATCGCAGGAATCAACGCAGCGGGAAACTGCCTCGGGCCGGGAGTGCGCGCAAACGTTTGTATCGGGCGGGCACTTCGCCTTGTGTTGCAAAACCTCGGTGGAGCAAGTGCGGGCGGTATGGACATGGCCACGATGGGTCAACCCGCTAAACACGGCCTCTGCTTTGCGGAAAACGAAGCCCGGTCCCCGTGGGAGCCATTGCACGTCGAGCGTGGCTTTGGGCCGCGACAGACGGTCGTCACAGCCATTGGCATCTCCGGCACCGTGGAAGTGGTGCACGCGTCCAATGCGGAAGCAGAGGAGATCCTGTTGACGATGGCCGGCTCCATGACGATAGCTGGCAACGGTGGCGGTGCCGGCCTGCTGGGTGGTGGCGAGCCACTGGTCGTCTTCAGCTATGAGCATGCGCAGTCGCTCGCCGCTGCCGGCATGAGCAAAACCGACGTGAAGCAGTTCCTCTTTGATCACGCGCGGCTGCCGCTCTCATCGCTCGGTACCGCGACGGCGGCTGGCAGCCGGACTCGCATGCCGGTTGAGGGCGACGATCTGCGGGTCGCGAAGAGGGCAGCAGACATCATGCTGGTCGTAGCGGGTGGAGTGGGCGTGAAATCGACCTATATGCCGACCTGGGGCGGCGGCACTGTGGCCCAGAGTGCCGCGATACGTTGGAGCGGCTGACCTGACATCATTCGACCCGGCTGAGTGACTGACAGCTTAGCGGGCTGCCGGCAACGCCAGAGACACCGGCACACGCCCGATGCGGCAACGTTCGGCTTCCATAATCGCCAGCACCTGGTCGACTGCGGCATTAAGGGCGCCGTCCTTGTTGAGCACGGCGAAGTCGAAGTCACCGACCTGCGCGAGCTCAGCAGGAGCCAGCGCCAGCCGGGTGCGTAACGACTCGGCCGTCTCGGACCGTCGTCGTTCCAGTCGGTCTCGCAGGGCGTCGAGGCTGGGGGGGTAGATGAAAATGAGCAGTGCACCGGGCGCAATCTGCTTTAGTGATGCTGCCCCGGCGACGTCGATCCGCATGGCGACATCTTTGCCATCAGCCAACGCTCGTGCCACCTGCTCGCGCGGAACACCTCGATAGGTGCCGTCGTAGAGCTTGTGTTCTAATAGCCCATCGGAGTTGATCAGCTGCGTAAATGCGCATTCGTCGAGGAAGTGGTAATCGACCCCGTCCACCTCGCAATCGCGGGGAGCCCTGGTGGTCGCGGTGACCGTGAAGTGGCATTCGGTTCCGCGCCGTTTCATCTCGGTCAGCACGGCATCTTTGCCGGCGCCGGATGGGCCGGAAAGCACCACGAGGAGCGGCCCGCCAGCCACTATCGGTCGCGGACCGACGTCGCCATCCGCAGTCGCGTCCATTGTGCTCCGGCGGCTAATGGCGCACTCCGTTTCGGACGACCGCGTTAAAACTGCTCATCTTCGTTGTTCACCATGCGCGGGCCGACAGTGCCCCGCGCGGAGAAGACGCGTCCCGTGATCGTCTCCGGCGTTATTGCGGCCAGGACGATATGTCCGTCGTCCATCACCAGCACGGCTTTCGTGCGCCGCCCGCTGGTCATATCAACGGTCATCCCCTGATTTTTGCCTTCCTGAATCAACCGCTTCGTGGGCGCCGAATTGGGCGCCACGATTTCAATCACCCGATTCACCGCGAGGACGTTGCCGAAGCCCACATGAATCAGTTCAGTAGCCATATAACCCCCCGGCCATCCGGCTCTAAATCCTAGTCATCGTCATCCAGGCGGTTCATGTCGCGACGCAGATCGTTTTTGTCTGCCCGCTGCATCATTTTCTCGTACCGCTTGGTTCCCTGCGCGAGTAAGCCGCCGAACAGCATGCTGTTGATCTGCTCGCCCGTTGAGGGCAGCTCAATCCTGTCGCCAGCCGGGCGATCGGTGCCGGCGAGGTACGCTTCACGCTGCAGCTGCGCAGCATTGAAAGTGTTGAACAACTCTTCGTGGTTGTCCATGATCATGTTCTTGTAGCGCTGCAGCTCGACGATCAGCCGGTCGAGCCAGTGAATGACGCCATCGGGATTCGTCACGCAAATGTCGTGGTTCATGTACGGATCGCCCGACGCCAGCCGCGTCATGTCCTTGAATCCGGTGCTTGCCAGCGGCGAAACCTCATGCCATGCCTGGCTGTTACGGGCCAGCGTGAACAGGGCAGTGGAGACGACCATCGGCATGTGGCTGATGGCCGCGACGTACTGGTCGTGCTCCTCGGCGTCGATGAACACGGGCTCGGCGCCGAGGATGGACACCAGCCCGAGCACTGACTTGACGGCGCCTTCGGTGGCATCCGTGGAAGGAATGACGGCATAGGCTTTGCCACGGAACAGCTCCGGGTCGGCAGACTTGACTCCCGACTCCTCTTTGCCCGCCATCGGGTGTCCGCCAACGAAGCTCACCGTATCCGGCAAGAACTGTTTCGCCCAGCGCATCACGTCGGCTTTCGTGCTGCTCACGTCCGTGATTATGCTGCCGGCAGGAGCCAGGTCGGCAAGATCCTCAAGCAACGGCCGCACCGCCAGTGGTGGTGTCGCCAGGATGATCATCCGGGCATCCTCGACCGCGCCCTCAAGATGCGCCACGGTCATATCGACAGCACCAAGCTTTTGCGCAGCCTTCATGGCGTCTGGCTCAAGATCGTGCCCAACGACCTGAACACCGGGCAGCTTTGCCGCCTTCAGCGCCAGCCCGATGGAGCCGCCAACCAGGCCGAGTCCGATGATCGTAATTTTTTCTGTGGGTTTATCGCCTGCCATGTCCAGCCCCATTACAAGTGACGAATGCCTTGTGAAACCAGCGAACGGGGCCAGCGTCCGATTGGTACGCGGTCTGTTCGCTTCCTGTGTGCCAAGATATCACTCCTGTCGTGTCCGGCGTAGCAGGCATCGCAATTCACACCTATGCGATAGGGCTATGCGATCCCGGTCGCGTGTTCGGCTGCGGGTTGGCGGCCCGTGGCGGCGACCAGCATCGCCAGCGCCGCGACTGCGGCAGTTTCTGCGCGCAGAAGTCTTGGTCCCAGTGTAACCAGCTTGCAGCCGGCGGCCACAGCGGCCTCGATCTCGCTGTCTTCGAATCCGCCCTCCGGTCCAAAGAAAAGCGCGACGACTGGCGCTGTGCGTGCCGGGCGGGCGAGCAGATCATGCACGGCCTGTCCCGGGTCCGGCAGCGTGCCGCTATTTTCCAGGGACTCCCACGCAAGCAATCGACGCTCCGCGGGCTGTCCGAGCGCTTCCGTAAACCCGAGCGGTGCCGTCACGTCCGTGATGAAGGCCGAGCCGCATTGCTCGGCAGCCTCGACTGCAATCTGACGCCAGCGCGCGAGCCGTGAGTCGCTCAACGTACCGGTGCTTCGTGCTGTGCGGGCCGTGATCACGGGCACGATCCGCAATGCGCCAAGCTCCGCCGCCTTCTCAATCGCCCACTCAAATCGCGAAGGGCGAATCATGGCAAGGTAGATGACCCCACGCCAGGGGAACGGCCAGAGCTCAAGGTGAGAACCGGCCAGGGTTGCCGCAGTGTGCGTGCTATTTACTTCCGTGAGCACCGCAGTACCGACCAACCCTGCACCGTCGAACACCTCCACACGATCGCCGGGCGCCATCCGCAGCACGCGGGCCAGCTGCCGGGACTGTGGGCCAGTGAACTCCACGACGCCGCTGTCGGGTCGCAACTCCGGCACGCAAAAGCGATGCATCAGATAGTTCCTACGGATGCATCGACAGCGCCATGCTTATGTGCCAGCACTGCCCGCCACTCCCCAGCCTGGCGCACCTCAGGTGACATAAAGCCGGTTGCGTTGATTGCATGCAGAACGTCAGCCAGCCGATCGGCGATAATCCCGCTCAGGACAACGGTTCCGCCCGGACGGAGCGCGGCATAAAGCGCCGGCGCCAGCGCGACCGAGGCGGCGGCGTGGATGTTGGCCAGCGCAAGGTCGTACACCCCGGCGGGCACCGCGCCGAATGGCCATCGTTCGTCCAGACTTCCTTCGGCCACCCGGATCAGTTGCCGTACGTCATTGCGCGCCGCGTTGGCCGTAGCTGCCTCAACTGCCACGGACTCCAGATCGAGAGCATCTACAGCCGAGGCGCCGAGCCGAGCAGCCGCGATGGCGAGGATGCCCGAGCCGCAACCAAGGTCCAACACCGACATGCCGGTGCGCACAAGCTCTTCCACCGCGATCAGGCACATGCGGGTCGTCTCATGTTGGCCGGTGCCAAACGCCATACCGGGATCGAGGTGGAGCACG
>JBBRGK010000126.1:0-7615 GCA_038240805.1 Dehalococcoidia bacterium
GACAAGGTCCAGATGCTCGCTCTCGATCCGGCTTCCGGGCGTTCGATGCTGTGGTACCGGCCGGGCCTTTCGCACGATTCGCTCGATACCCTGATGAGCGACCTCGGCACGCCAACAGCTCAGATCGGCAAGCCGGTGCCGGGCGAACCGGTTTCATTCAGCCTCTGGGCGGACCCAACGCTCGTGCGCGAACAGACGACCGCCTGGGCGCGATTCCGTGGCGCCGACGGGCGTTACGACATGTACGAGCTCGGCAAGCTCGACTTCACCGGCTGGCGCCAGATGACCGCTCAACTCAACTCGGTAGGCAAGCGGCCGGCGTTCCCGATCAGCCTCGTTGCAATCGTCCTGACGCAGCCTGCCAGCGGCTTCTCCACGAAGCCTGATCCCGCATACTTCGATGACCTTTCTGTGGCACAGGCGGACGGCACCGAGGCCGCGATTGACACGTTCGAAAACTCGTTCAGCTGGAGCGCAGCGCCATCGATAGCCGCACAACAGGATGAAGTTACCGCGTCGAGCGAGGTCCATCATGGTGGCACACGCTCGCTCAAGTTCACATTCCGTACTGGTTCCAGCGCAGAAGTTCGGGCTGCCTACGTCGCAGATCCCAATGCGCCTCTGCCCTCGGTAGTCTCTCGCGATTTCATAAGTCGGACTGGCCTCGGATTGGGGAGCGTCACCAATCTCCTTGTCGGCGACCACGTGGTGCCCATCAAGATCACCCGCGTCGCTGACCTGTTCCCATCGCTCGATCCAGGCCGCGGACCGTATGTCCTTCTGAACCGGACCGACCTGCTGGAGTGGCTGCCCCGCTTCACGCCGTCACCGATCGACAGCTCCAACGAGTTCTGGTTGCAACTTGATCCCGCATCAGACCGGCAGGCCATCATCCGTACATTAAGCGGCTCGCCGTACAAGCTGACGAATATCACCGACGTGGCCAACGAACTCAAGCTGAATGGCGCCGACCCGCTGATCGCCTCCGGTGGCAGCGGTATCCTGCTCGTCTCCTTCATCGCCGCTCTCGTGCTTGCCGCAGGCGCTTTTCTCGTTTCGCTCTATACGTCTCTGCGCCGCCGCAGAATCGAGTTCGCGGTGATGGGAGCGATGGGCCTCGGACGTAGCAGGGTCTTCGCTATGCTCGCTTTCGAGTACGCCGTAATGGCAGCGATAGGAGCGGGCGCAGGTCTCTGGCTCGGCCTCGGCATCAGCAGGCTAATGCTGTCGTTTCTCGACGTGACGCCGAGAGGAGACAAAGTGGTACCGCCGTATGTGCTGGTCACAAACTGGACGATGATCGGCGCGGCACTTGGCTGCCTCGGCCTCATCGTGCTGGGCAGCATCACCGTCGCGGCACACTCGTACACCTCCGCATCAGAAAGCGCCGTGCTCCGAAACACTGAGTAATATCGGGGCGTTAATGCTCTCCGAATGCCAGCACGCCAGCAGGCGGCGATCCGGAGTCTGTCATTGCGACATGATCGCCACCATGGATGAGATCGATCCCACCGGTGGTCAGGCGCCTGAGGGAACTTCCGTCGTCAAGCTTCACCGTGATCGGACCCAGGTTGCCGCTGAGGTGATAACCACCGGCATCGATTGAATCCACGCGACCGTAGATTTCCGGCGCCTGATGCGGGTTTGTGTACGTCTCCCAGCCGGTGAAACCGGCCTTGCTCTTTGGAGGACCTGATGTCGTGGCCTGTGCCTCGGCGGCCGGGATGTCCACGACCAGCTTTACTGCGAACGAATACACCAGATTCGGCACACCGCCCACGATCAGGTAGTCGCCCACCGCGATCGATCCCGGTTGAGCCCTCACCAGCGCTTCGATACGCGTATTGGGACCGACGGTCACCGACCGAGCGTCGCCGGCACCGTTGAGCAGTGTGAACGAATTGCCTCCGACTGTATTGACATCGCCTCGGAGAAGGCCCTGGGTTAGCTGCAGCCGTGGAAGCGGCGTCAGCCTGGCGGCCGACTGGGATGGACCCCTACGGCTGAGATAAACGGCGGTCAGGATCCCCACAAGTGCAAGCAGAACTGCGCCGCCCCCAAGCCAGAGGCGCGGATCGCGCACAACTGATGAATGAACTTCCTGATCCGAGGGCTGAATTGCCAACGAAAGTTCTCGTTTCGGTGTCCGGCCATGGACCTTACCGGTGACGGATGGCCGAGGCCACTATTAGAGGGCGTCAGCCTCGCGTCATAGCCTGTATACCAGTTCGAATGCCGAATTGTCCCGCCTGACCGCTCGACGCCGTGTAGATGGCAGCCAGCGGGCTCGGGAGGAACGGTCGCGAGCCTCGCATCGGCATCAGAACTGCATCTCCTGGAGAAGGGGGCTGAGCGAAAGCTTCGCATCCGTGCGCAGCTGCACATCCTCGACGCTCACGCCGGGAGCAAGCTCCGTGAGCATCAGGCCATCGGTCGTTACCTGAATAACGGCCAGGTCGGTAACCACGGTATCCACGCAGCGCCGTCCGGTGAGCGGAAAAGTACATTCGCGCATCAGCTTCGGCCGGCCGCTGCGGTCGGTGTGCTCCATGACTGCGATCACGCGCTTCGCCCCGGCGACAAGATCCATAGCGCCGCCGATACCACCTACGCCCCTCTCAGGCACCATCCAGTTCGCCAGGTCGCCGGCTTCAGATACCTGGAGGGCTCCGAGGACGGCGATATCCACCCGCCCGCCGCGAACCAGTGCAAATGACTCGGCACTGTTGAAAAAGCTGGCACCCGGGCGAAGCGTGACGTGGGCGCCGCCCGGGTTGATCGTGTCCGGGTCCTCTTCTCCCTCGGCGGCATAGGGGCCGTAACCGAGAACGCCGTTCTCGGCGTGCAGGAGGATGTCGATGTCGCCGGGAATGATGTCCGCGAGCAATGTTGGCAGGCCAAGCCCGAGATTCACGACCATGCCATCCTTGAGCTCCCGGCAGACGCGCAACACCATCAGCTCTCGCGGCAGGGGGTTCGAGAACGGTTCCGGGAATGGAGACGTCATTCTTCGGCCCCCTTCCTCGCAGTGTTATGACCAGTCGTACATCGAACTACCCGGCCCACGTACGCCGCTGGCGTATGCACATCTTCGGGATCGATCTCGCCCGGCTCAACAATTTCGCTGGCCTGCGCGATGGTTACGGTCGCTGCCGTCGCCATCACCGCGTTGAACGCGCGTCCGCTCCGGCGGTAGGCAAGATTGCCGAATCGATCGGCGCGGTGAGCGTGGACCAGGGCGAAGTCCGCCTTCAACCACCGTTCGAGCAGGTACTCACGGCCATCGAACCAGGCGGACTGCTTTCCCTCGGCGACGATGGTTCCGACGCCTGTCGGAGTGTAGAAAGCGGGGATGCCTGCTCCGCCTGCCCTGATGCGCTCCGCCAGCGTGCCTTGAGGCACGACCTCCAACTCGATTTCGCCCGCTTTGTAGCGCCGCTCAAATGCCGTGATCTGCCCGACCGAAGCGTAACCGGGGAAGGACGTAATCATCCGCGAGACCAATCCTGCTTCGATCAAGGGGGCCATCTCGATCCGGGTCGCCGTCTGAATACAGGTCAGGTTGCGTGCCCCATGCCGGACAAGAGCGTGGATTAGCTCCCACGGGGCGCCGACGCCCACGAAACCGCCGACCATGATCGTTGCCCCGTCAAACACGTCTTCCACAGCTGCTGCCGCACTCTCGAAAACCTTGTTCATAGGCAGAGTCTAAAGGGTCGCACGGTACACGGAGAACCTGACTGCGACGGGCGATCGGCGGCGAGCGCCGTTGCGTGCCTTTGTACTCCGTGCTACCTTCACCGCGCGCCGCACGGTCGCCAGAGGCCCTCTCACGATGCTGCTCTCCCTGCTCAATCTCGTTCTTCGCCGCTCTGCCGGCCATTGGAAGCTGCTCAGCGTCGTCGCGGTAGGCGTCGTCGTGGCAGCCGCTTTGACGGCGAGCACGGCCATCTACTCTGACGCGATCAGAGATCTGGGCCTCACCTATGCTCTGCGGCAGACGCCGACGCTCGACCTTGATCTCCAGATACTCAACAGCAGCTATCCGATCCGCCCGCGCGAGTATAGTCAGCGTCGCCAGGATGTGCAGAATCGATTGTCGGTCTACGCCGGCAAGTATCTCAAAGGCAACGTTGAGTACGGTAAAAGCGCCACATTTTTTCTCACCCCGCCGGGCGAAGCGGTTCCGGTGGACGACCAGCGTCCGCGGTCGTTTTTCCAGTACCAGGATGATTTGCGCGACCACGTCAAGGTCGTTGACGGCACTCTGAGCCTCAAGACCGACGCCGCCGCGGATCCATCGCAGCCGCCGACGCTCAAAGTCGTGGTCGGCAAAGAAACTGCGGACCGATTCGCGGTCAAAGTCGGCGACACGTTTGACATGCACCCGTTCTGGCATCCGGAAGTGCGGCCGGTGACGATCGTGGTCGGCGGAATCATCGAGCCGAAGGATCTCTCCGAGGAGTACTGGTTCGGTAAGACCGATCGCTTCGCGGTCACAAACACGACCTGGCGGACCTACCCGTTCTTTATCGATGAACCGTCAATGTCAAATGTCGTGGCTGGCTATCTTCCCGATATGTCGGTGGACTTTACCTCCTTTTTCTTTGTAAACACCGCCGTGATTAACGCCCGTAATGCGACCAACGTGGAGACCGGCTTTCGGGCCGCATCGAATCTGCTCGTCCGAGAACTCGAACGCACAACGATCGACACCAAACTGCCTGATACGATCAGGAACTTTCGCGAGAAACTGTTCTTTACTCGCCTGCCGCTCTTCGCCCTGATCATGCAGGTAGTCGGCATCGTGCTCTATTACATCGTCATGGTCTCCACGATGCTCGTCGATCGTCAGGGCGGCGAGATTGCACTGTTCAAGAGCAGGGGCGCCAGCACCCGGCAGATCATGTCCATTTACACGGTCGAAGGGGGAATCATCGCCCTGGCGGCCGTCGCCGTCGGGCCAGCGCTGGCCTCGCTAATCATCAAAGTGCTCGGGCTGACGCCGCCGTTTCACAACCTCTCAGCAAATCATCTGCTCATCGTCAATATTTCGACCCAGGCATACGAGTTGGCGGCCGCAGGGGCGCTGCTCTCATTGCTGGCGCTGCTCTGGCCTGCGTTCCGGGCCAGCCGGTTCAGCATGGTGATGTACAAGCAGGCCATCTCTCGTCCGCAGGAGGCACCGATCTTCACCCGCTACTACCTCGACGTATTCCTGATCATCGTCGGTGGACTGCTGTTCTACGAGCTTCGCCAGCGCGGATCGCTGGTGACGCAGCAGTTGTTTGGCAAGCTGTCGGCCGACCCGCTGCTGCTCGCGACGCCGGCGCTCTTTACGTTGATGATCGCGCTGCTGTTTCTGCGCATTTTTCCGCTGGTTCTGCGGTTGATTGTGCGGGTATTTGGTCAGATCAGCAGCACCAGCATCCTTCTCGGTCTCTGGCATATGGTTCGCAGCCCGGTGCACTACAGCCGGCTGATCCTGTTGCTCATCCTTGCAACCAGCCTCGGCATGTTCGCCGCCGGATTCCGCGCCACGCTTGATCGCAGCTACAGCGACCGGGCCAGTTATCAAGCCGGAGCGGATCTTCGGGTCGAGGGCATCCGCCAGCCCGTAGTAACGGCGCCGGTTGCGCTTGCCGGCCGAATCGGGAAGCTGGCGGACGCCGGCTCCGCTTCTGGCGCTCTTCGAATGAACGCCAGCTACAGCCCACGCCAGTTCACGAGCATAGATGCCACGCTGCTTGGAATCGATCCCGCTTCCTTTGCTGGCGTCGCCTTCTGGCGAGACGACTTCAGCAACAATTCTCTTTCAGGTATCACCCACTCGTTGGCAACGAACAGCCTCAAGGAGCAGCCGGGAACTCCGGTGCCGGAAGGCGCCCGCGCGATCGGTGTCTGGGTGAAGACGACCAGTCCCAGCCAGGGCTATTCGATCGCAGCGCGGCTGATCGACCGCGACGGCCGGATCGTTGACTACGGCCTCTTCAACGGTCGCTCCACCCAGCCCGCTCCCGGCGACTGGACTTTCTTCAGCGCCCCGCTCGACCAGCCAGGGATCGGTTTCGTGCAGCGCCCCGGGCCGGCTCCAGCGCAGCCGCTGCGCTTCATGAGCCTCTACGTCCGAGGCCGAAATTCGCAGCAACCCGAGACGATCCAGGACTTTTTTGACGACCTGCAGGTGACCATGGATGCTGCTCAGCAGACGGGGCCGCAGGGGTTCGCAAACCCCGTGGTAATCCAGGACTTTGAGGATGTATCGGCCCTTGTAACTCTGGAGGGCCAGACGGCAAAACCATCTGGCGACACCTTCAACCGCAGTGAAGCTGAAGTCCATAACGGCCGCTCTTCTGCCCAGCTGACATGGAGCCGCGACCGCACCGGCTTGACCCTGCATGGTTTCAGGGTGCGCGATGACGATCGGCCGCTCGACGTATTCGCGAGCACCTCGTTTATGCAGGCCGGCAGCCTGCACGTGGGTCAGGTCATCCCGATGTTTTTGTCGCGCTCGTATTCGAACATACGCATCGTTGGTACGTTCTCGTACTTCCCGACCTACGGCGCGGTTCCCGGGCAGAACTTCCTCGTCGCAGACGAAAGCCGGCTGCAGTACGACGTCAATCGTATTCCTGTGGCGATTGACGGAATCTACCCGAACGAGGTCTGGGCCACGGGGCCGATCATTGATTCGCCTGACGCGGTGTTTCGCAAGGCAGGTATCTCTGCAGATAAGACGGTGAGCCTTGCCGCAATCCGCCTGAATCAGCAGCGAGATCCGCTTGTCGCTGCCAGTTGGGAAGGGATCCTTTTTCTCGCTTTCGCAGCGACGCTGGTGCTCACCGCGCTTGGTTTCACGGTGTATTCGTACCTCACCGCCCGCGCTCGCTCTCTGGAGTTCGCCGTATTGCGGACGATGGGTCTCTCAACATTTCAGATAATCGCCGTGGTCAGCTTCGAGCAGGTCTTTGTCGTCGGCGCCGGCATGCTCACTGGCACTATCCTTGGTCTGCCTCTCGGCCGCTTAATGATCGGCTTCATGGGCATCACAGAGACTGGTCAGACGGTCGTGCCGCCGTTCGTCAGCAGCGTGAGCTGGCAGGCGGTTCTGACATCCTATCTCGGGCTCACGGTGGTGTTCGTTGCAGCGATAATTGCCCTCGTGCTACTGTACGCGCGACTCTCCGTCAGCCGCGTGCTGCGCATGGGAGAGGTCTAAGGGCCACCGCTTCGGGGAAGTTGGTTCGCGAAGCGGTATGGGTGGATGGGTGGATGACGAGCGACCTCAGCCGCTACACGGAACTGATCGAACAGCCTCACGATGGCTACTACATTCTTTGTGAAGACCTGTTCAAGATTTACAAGATCGCTGACCTCGAAGTCGTGGCGCTGCGTGGCCTGGATCTTCGCGTCCGCCACGGAGAGTTGATGGGCATAGTCGGCGCTTCGGGCTCCGGCAAAAGCACACTGCTCAATATCCTTGCCGGGCTGGACACACCGAGTGCGGGCCGTGTCTTTGTTGGCGGTCGCGATCTACTCGCGATGACCTCCGAGGAGATGGTTGAGTACCGGCGCAAACGGGTCGGCTTCGTCTGGCAGCAGACTGGCAGAAACT
>JBBRGK010000127.1:0-7592 GCA_038240805.1 Dehalococcoidia bacterium
AGATAGACGATCAGGGTCGCGGCGACGCTCAGAGGTGAAACCCAGCGCCGTTGCTTGCAGACATCCGCCCGCGCGATTGCGATCCAGAGGACGGAGAGTACCGAGAAATAACCGAAAAAGCGACCGGCTTCGACCCCGCCCGTCAGCATCCAGGGAACGAAGACGGCTGCTCCGACGACGCAGGTCACGAGCAACCCGGCGACTGAAATCTGCGTCATTGCCGCGCGGGCGAGATGCGCGTTCTGCAAATTGAGATACGAGTTACCTCGACGGGCGACTCCCTGCACCGTCGGCGAGGTGACCGCGAGACTGGCCAGGGTCGCCATTGCAACCACCGTCGCCTGCTGGATACCGAAGGCGCTGGAGGCGAAGAGCGAGTACCGCAGAATCATGAAAATGACGATCTGTGCTACGACAGTGCCAAGGTAGGTCAGACCGGTCGCGTAGCCCGTTGCGAAGCGGCGCAGCGCCGGTCCAATAGCCAATCGAAACGAAATCGTGGGCAATACTGAGCGCGGCAACGCTTTCGGCAGTGGCAGCTCCGGGTAGAGCGCTTCGCCCATGGCGAAGAGATCCGGCTTGCCAAAACGGTCACGGGCATCCACGTCTCGCAGGCCCGTGCTTTCGAGCAGGGCGGTGACGGCAAGGCCATCAAACGGGTCCGCTTCAAGCTCACGCAGGTCGGCGAGTGCCGTAAGGAGATTTGCCGCCGTGTTCTGCGGCGTTACCACTTTGTGCTCCCGCGTCAACTGACTGCGCTTACGGCGTGAGCCGAGGTCTCTGATTGCTCGTCAATCTCCTTTGGAACCCAACCGGCGTTGTCGTGCATCTCCCTGTACAGCTTCAGGTAGGCGTTGGCGCTCTGATCGGTCCTGTAGCGGGCCAGCACCTGCTCACGCGAGCGGCGGCCGAGCTCCAGCCGGCGGAGGGGATCTTTCAGCAGGGCAGCGATGCCGCGGCCGAGGGCCTCCGGATCCTTGGGTGGCACGACGACGCCGAAGCCGTCGAGCGCCTCCCGCACACCACCGACATCCGTTGCAACCACCGGGCGTTCGCAGGACATCGATTCGAGAACGGTATAGGGGAAGCCCTCGCTGATGCTTGAAAGCACGGAGATGTCGCCTTCGTTGTAGATCTCGGAGGGTGTGCTGTGGAAGCCCGCCAGCTCAAACGTGCCATCGAGCTCCAGTTCGGCAATTAGATCACGACAGCGCCGCACATATGGCGGGTCGGCGTTCAGCGACCCGTACACCCGGACCAGCAGGTTGGGCAGCTCTCGTCGGGCGACGGCGGTGCCGCGAATCAGCGTCAGGATATCTTTGATGTGGGAGATGCGCGCCGCGGCGACCGCAGTCGGCCGGTTCCGCAGCTCTGGCGGTTTCGGCTGCGGGCGGAAGATATCGGGATCAACGCCGTTATAAATGACCCGAAGCCGGTCTGCCGGCACGCCCAGACGCGACTCCCAGCGTGTGTTAAACGCGCATACGGGAGCCACGATATCGGCAATGGCGTAGCACGCGCGGGAACTCACAGCTGCAAGGCCGATCAGGATCCGTTTCATGAACCAGGCCATCGGCCCCGGCGAAACGCTGATATAGCGCTCGCGAACATAGACACCGTGATCGGTGAGCGCGAACGGAATGCCGGCCGTCGCCCTGGCAATCACCCCGATCAGGCTGACGACGCCGGCCATTGTGCCGTGCATCAGATCCACTTCCGGTACGGGGACGGCGATCGGCATAAGGAGGTTGTGCAGCCAGCGCAGGCAGACAGCGAGGTCGAGCGCAGACGGCTCCGTGCGCCGGCTCAGCATCGGGTCGGCGCGAATCGCGTCAAGGCAGCGTTCGCGGAAGCAGTCCCATGTCGCCGGTGCCCGGAAGGCGCTGGTGTAATCGAACTCCTGGAAGAAGCGGTGCAGGCGGATGATTGGGGTGGTGTCGAGCGTGGGCTCGGTGGTTGGGCGCAGGATCATCGCCATGAGGTCGCCGAACGGATCCAGGAAGTCGCGCAGATTTCGAGAGCGGCCCGTGGTCAGCTTCCGACGCAGGAAGGGCCAACCGTTCACGCCCGGCTGCACATACTCGACGATGTCCTCAGTGCCCCACTGCGGAATCTGCGTCACCCGAACCAGGTTGGGCGTACGGGTGTAGACCTCCTGCGCCGCCGTGGAGCCGGTTACACCGTAAATCGAGTAGTCGACGCTCGGTAGCTCCTGGCAGAGTGTGTGACACCAGGTGCTGACCCCGCCGTCGACGTATGGGTACGTTCCTTCCGTGAGCAGGGCCACGCGTAGCTCGGCCCGGCGGCGGCCTGGAATGGCCGGGCGCCGCCGAACGGAGATGCCCAGGACTAAGCTCCTCGCCGGACACGGCGCTTTGCACTGACATCGGCATACAGCGTCCGGTAGCCGCTGAGCATCGTGTCGTACGAAGTCCGGCCCGGAGCGCGTGTTGCGCTCGCCGCGGCAGCGTACGTGTCGGGATCCAGCAGAGACGCGACCGCCGTGGCGAAAACCCTGGCCTCACCAACCACCGCCATGCCGGCGCCGGCGACGATCGCAGCGCTGTCCCCCGCCTGCGAGCAGACCACGGGTACTCCCGCCGCACGCGCCTCAAGCAGCACGTAGGGACAGGCATCCAGGCGGCTCGGCGCGATCAGCAGGTCGGCACCATCGAAGAGTTGCCTTCGCGGGAGGGGGCCGGTGAAAACGAGACGATCGGCGAGGCCGGATGCCTCACCGAGGCGTTCACAGGCAGCGCGGTAAGCGAGACCAGCACCACCCGGTCCGCGGACCTCGAAACGGAGAGAGCGATGTCGGCTGCCCAGGAGGGCAGCAATTTCGATGAATCGGTCGAGACCCTTTTCCGGCGCCAGGCGGCCGGCATAGACGATGGTCCGCGGGCGGTGCATTCTGGCCGGTTCTGCTCCGCTGCCGGCCTGATCGCCGGGTTGTACCCCGTTCGGTATGACCCTGATCGGGGCGGTGGCAGGAGCCAGCCGGCGCTGAAACGCGGTGTTAGCAGCGCTCACAGAGGTGATTATATCGGCGTGCTCGTAGATCCGCCTGGCAGTTGCCCGCCCGGCGCGGTCCCAGAAGAGCACCGATGGGTGCCCGCCGCCTCCCCCGTGGTTGCCGCCCTGGTTCCCCTGATTGCCGCCCTGGTTCCCCTGGTTGCCGCCCTGGTTCCCCTGGTTGCCGCCCTGGTTGCCACCTTCGGCGAAGCGGAGCGGCGACGAGTAGAGAACGTCGTTGTCGGGTAGCCATGCGATGCCGTGTTCGGTAACAACCAGCGGCGCTCCCAGCTCCTGGCTCAGTTCCAGCGCCACCAGTCCTGCGAAGCCTGTGGAGGTTGCGTGGATGATGCCGGGTGCGCCCAAAGCGCTTGCCTGGCAGGCTGCCATCGCCTGAGAAACCGCCTGCGCCGCTTCTATACCCGGCTTGAGCCGCACATCGATGAACCGCACACCGCGCGGAAGCAACGGTAGCGGCTGCTGCTCCACATCCGTATCGAACCGAAGCCCAAGCACTGTGATTCGACGGTCGGTGAGTCCGGCCACGAGGTCAGAGATCCAGGTCGTGACGCCGCCGATCGCCCAGGGGTAGCCGGCTTCCGTTACCAGAAGAAGTTCATCGTTCACTGGTTTCACCCTCTCTCTATTTCCAGTCGCTGGAACTCCAGCGCCGCAGGGTCAATGCTCATCGCCACTCTAACGAGTTCTGGATCGAACTGCGTCCCGCTACGCTCCTGAATCGCCTGACGAAAGCGCTCGGAGAACGGTGGCAGGGACGGATCATTGCTGCGCAGATCGGCAGCGAACTCGGCCATGGCAAGCAGTTGCCCTTCTAGCGGGATCTCTTCACGTTTCAAGCCGTCGGGGAATCCCCAACCATTGAACCACTCATGCTGTGCTCGCACGGCCCGAGCGACATCCAGAGAGCCGGGTAGCATTTCGAGCAGCGCTGCGCCCAGTGCCGGATGCTCCCGCTCCGACAGCAGCTCGTTGTCCACCGCGATCGCGCACATGCCGATGTCATGAATCTCAGCCGCCATGCGGGTGCGCTCAATTACCGGTTCGGCGGCGCCGTACGCCTGACCGAGTGCCACCGCCATATCAGTCACCCATGCATGATGATCGAGCCCCTGCCGGCCCGATGCGTCGAGCGCCTGCGCCAATGACTTGAGCGAATCGTAGTAGCGATGGGAGAACTGGGTGTACTCCCTTCTGGTGCGCAGGGTCAGCCCGAGTTGCTCGGCGAGCACCTGCAGAACTCCCAGCGAATAGAGGTTGGGCTCCGTCTCGCGCCCAAACTCGACCAGGGCCACCGTGCCTTCCCAGATCCCCTCTTCCACCAACGGAACGGCAAGCAACGATGTGACCAGCGTGCGGGTGAGAAAGTCATTATCGCGGACCAGCACGATCCCGAGCTCGGTATCCACTTCGAACAGGTCGTTCGGCAGTTGCTGGTCAAGCTCGCGGCGGAACTGTTCGGGCAGCCCGTGTTCTGCCACGAGTCCCAGGGTTCCGTCTGCGCCAGGCGCCGCGACGAAGCCGCCCTGACTGCCCGTTGAGACGACGGCGAGCTGCGTCAGCAGTTGCATGAAGGCCAGCGGATCGACCACGGCTTTGACGACCCGTTCGCGGACTTCAACGTTTGCTTGCAAACGCAGGACGAGGCTTTCTCGCTCGGCATCGTGGTGCAGACGATCGATCAGGAAACTAAGCGAGGATGACCATGCGGCCAGTGCTTCGCGAAGTCGCTCAAGCGACTGGTCATCCAATACCGGACCGAGCTCGATGACCGCCACCGATCCAGCGTCGTTCCGTAGCTCCCAGGAGAGAAGCCGCGACATACGCCTGAAGACTGCTTCGCCGTGCATGACTTCGCCGCGCAGCAGTTGCATTGGGGGCAGATGCAGTGATGTCTCGACGCCGCCGTCCATGCCAGGCGCGATCTCTTCGGATGGCTTCGGTGAAGAGGGAAGCTCCGACCCGTCGCCGGATAGCAACGTCGGGGCGGGTCGCTCATTCGCGGCTTCAAAACCCGGCCCGGCCCGGCGCACAAAGACAAAGCGGCTGTCATCGGCAGCGGGAAAGTAGAGATGAATAATCCCCACCCCGGCATGTCGCGCGAGGTTCGCAAGCAGGTCTGACAGTTGCTCGTCCGCGGTTCGCCGCGTGGAGAGCGACGCGGAGAGCATCGCCCAGCCGTCATCAGGCACTGCTTCTACGCGGGTTCGTCCAAACCAGGAAGGCATAGCACTCGCTTTGCCGGCTACTGAGCCGCAGCATCGCTGCACTACTGCTCGGTGGTGCGGCAGAGTGCACTTGACTTCTGAAGCAGTTTCTCTACTATACGCGGTGCTACACTCCGGTGGTTGTCCTGATCCGTATTCTTCACCGTCTACTCATCCGAGGAGGAACGGTCCATGCCGGATATTCGTGACCTGGCAGAGCGGCTCTGGCAGGGGGATGTAGATACGGCTGAGACCCATCCGGTCCATAGCCGCTTCGCCGAAGGCCAGGAGGTTGCCGAGGGGGTGCTCTACTACAAGGGCATCGCCAGCGCGAATACGCTCGATACGGGTGCGGGTCTGGTGATGCTCGACACCGGAGGGGTGAACGACACCCGGAGACTGCATGAAGCCGTGCGCCGCTGGCGACCGGATGCGCCGCTCACGGCTGCCGTATTTTCCCACCACCACGTGGATCACATCTTCGGTGTCGGTCCTTTCGAGCAGGAAGCACAGGCCCGTGGCTGGCCGGCGCCGGCGGTCTACGGCCACGAGGATCTGGGCGGAAACTTCGACCGCTACAAGAAGACGCTCGGCTGGAACACCGCGATTAATATCCGCCAGTTCGGCCTGCCGGTCGACCGCTTTCGTTGGCCAGAGCAGTATCGCTATCCGGACGTGACCTACGATCGGCGGCTAACGTTTGGTCGCGGCGACCTCACGTTTGAGCTGAACCATGCGCGTGGCGAAACGGACGACGCGACCTGGACGTGGGTGCCAGAACGCAGGCTGCTGCACCCAGGAGATCTGTTCATCTGGGCCGTGCCCAACGCCGGCAATCCGCAGAAGGTCCAGCGCTACGCAGGCGAATGGGCGGCGGCGCTGCGCGAGATGGCAGCGCTGAGCGCCGAGCTGATGCTACCTGGCCATGGCCTGCCAATCTTCGGTGAAGATAGGATTCGGACCGCGCTCGGCGACACCGCAGAGGTGCTGGAGACGCTTGAGGAGCAGGTGCTGGCGCTGATGAACCAGGGCGCGACGCTCGATCGGGTGTTGCACGAGGTTTCGTTGCCCGCACGGCTGCTCGAAAAGCCGTACCTGCGGCCGGTATATGACGATCCGCAGTTCATCGTGCGCAACATCTGGCGCCTGTATGGCGGCTGGCATGACGGGGAGCCGGACAATCTCCTGCCAGCTCCTCGCCTGGACCAGGCACGCGAATGGGTCAACCTTGCCGGGGGCGTCGAGGCGGTGCTTGCCCGGGTTAAAGAGCTACAGGCAGCGGGCGATTTGCGCCTGGCATGCCACCTGATAGAGTTCGCCGTGCTTGCCGAACCTGACTCCACCGAAGGGCACGCGTTGCGTCGCATCGTCTACGAAGCACGCGCAGCGCTCGAAACATCGACGATGGCGCGCAACATTCTTGGCCACGCCGCGTTGGCGAGCGCACACGGTAGACGTGACCTCGCCAGCAATCACGGCGCTGCCGCCGGGCCGGCGAGTTGAGATAAATTGGACCTCGCTTATACTGGCCCTATCCCAACGAGGAGAAGTGACGATGCACGAAGTTTTTCCGGTCGTTGCCGGCGCCATTGCCGGGCTGGCGGTTCGAGGAGTACGAGCACCACGGCTAAGGCTGATCGCCCTGGCGCTGCTGGCCGTTCTGATTGGAAGCCTCGCGAGCATCGTGAGCGGCGAAGCCGAGTTGAGCCTGGGCTTCATCCCGGTCGACGTACTTCAGACGTTTGCCGCCGGCGCGCTGATGCTGGCCGGAGCGACCGCATGGCAGTATCGTCCCGGCCACCTGCGCTAAGGCGAAATAGCGGCCACAGTGGTGCCGCGTCAGGAACATGCAATCTGACGGCTGCCTGGTTTGCCCGTCGGACTGCCCTACTCCGCGTATGTCCGTTCATACGCCAGAGCACGGATCGCTGCGAGATATGCGTCCTTGCTGAAGCTGGGGCGGAACTCCTGCTTGATTCGCTTTGCCTCGGCGGCACCATCACTTAGCAGGTCGATCGTCGTCATCGCCATCGCCTTTGCAGCGTTGATGACGACGTTGTCGTAGTCGACGATCTGGTAGTCGGAGCCATGTCCGGTGCCGGTTGCGCCGCCCGCGTAGGGGTGCACAACGGGCATGATCAGGCTTACGTCTCCCATGTCGGTCGATCCGGTCCGGTGGCCGATCTCACCGAGATTCTCTTTGCCAACGAGCGCGGCTGCGTTCGCCCTGAACAGCGCCACGAGGCCGGGATCCTGGGTCATCGGCATGTAGCCGGGCACGGTCGTGATTTCGACTTTTGCGCCCATCGCAATCGCACCGCCGCGCAACGCCCGATCGACCTTCATGTTGGCGTC
>JBBRGK010000128.1:0-7525 GCA_038240805.1 Dehalococcoidia bacterium
GGTCGCAGATCCTCCTCCGCAGCCGCATCAACGACGACCGGGGTATCGTGCCTGTGGCAGATTGCGAGACAGGTCTGCAGCGGCAACTGATTCGTTTGCGTGGCGTGATGCGAAACGACGAACATCATGCAGGCGATGTCACCCCCCTCAAGAACGGCCTCAAGCGCACGGGGTGTGACCGAGTTGACGCTCCCCAGCGTAACAGGCACACCGCCGCCGACCCGGACCATCTGCTCGACAGGGGCGCCGAAGTTCACCAGATGCCCGGCCTGGATCGGCACCCGATTGGGCAGACCGCTTGAGTCGGGTATCCGCCCGATCCGCGCGATGTCGGTGCCGGTGATGCAACCCGCCACGGCCATGACCAGACTGGCGCTCGCACCCGCCGTGACGGTACCCGCCTCGGCGCCGAGGAGCCGCGCGATCTCTGCGCCTGCCGCCAACCGCAGGGTGGCGAGGTCAACGTGATTTCGGCCGGCTTCGGCCATCGCGCCGATCACGTTTTCGCGAAGCGAGCTTCCGCCGAGCGCGGTGAGCTTACCCGCAGCGTTGATCACGGTCGAGAGCTGCAACTCTTCGAACAGGCCCACCCATGACTCCTTCATTTCTTCCAACACTTGTTATGTCTAGGCCGACCGACCGCCATCCACCATCAGGACGGTGCCCGTCACGTACCTGGCCTCGTCACTGGCGAGGTAGACGGCTGCCATGGCCACGTCCAGCGGTTCGCCGCGGCGGGGAATGGGCGCTGTGCCGCGCATCAGGCTGGAACGGGACTCGGGGTCGTCGCGCAGGCGAAGATAGCGCGCCGCCTGTTCCGGGTCGGCGCCGGCTAACAGCTCCGCGAACTGTTCCGGCTCGTCGAGAGCCTTGACGAGTCGCAGCGTTCGCTCCGTGGCGATCGCACCGGGGCAGATGCAGTTGCAGCGCACACGCTGTTCGGCGTAGTCGAGGGCTATGCATTTCGTCAGGTGGATGACCGCCGCCTTGGCGGTGGCATACCCGGCCGCTCCTTTGCGGGCCGATACACCGCGTGTCGATCCGATATTGATGATCGAACCTCCGCTCCGCTCAAACATCAGCGGCAACACCGCCTTCGAGAACGCAAACACCGTCGTCAGGCTGACATCGAAGGCGCGCCGCCATTCATCGACACCGATGTTCAGGATATCTGCCTGGCCGCCTCCGCCGCCGACATTGTTCACCAGCACATCGACGCCGCCGAACACATCGCGGGCGGTCGCGACCGTAGCCTCTACTATCTCCGGCCGGGTGACGTCGCCCTCCAGTACCGCAGCCTCACCACCCGCGTCGTGGATCTCGTTCGCAGTTCTCGCGGCCGCATCGGGCTGCACGTCGACCACCACGATTTGTGCTCCTTCGGCTGCCATGGCAAGCGCGATTCCCCTGCCGATCCCATTGCCGCCGCCAGTGATGACCACGACTTTCCCGCTCAGTCTCGTTCCAGCTGCCATGCCCGCTCCCGCCTCAGTCAGTCCGCACAAACGGCTCTGCGCCTGAGCCCGCGAGCGATGCCGCAAACAGACGCTCCGTGACCGGGGTCCAGGAGAGTCCGGCATGGGAGAACGCCAATCGAAGTGCCCCGAACACGGGCTCATATCGCGGTCGAACCGGCCGGGCACCGGGGGCCACTGCCTGAACGGCGCAGGCGAGTGGTTGGGCGATCACGTTTCCAGCCCTGAAAACGCCGCCACAGAGCACCAGGTCGAATTCGGAACTTTCAAGCTCCACCGCCCGAATGCAGGCCAGTACTCCGACCGCAAGCAGGCGCGCCGCCGACTGTAACACTGCGAGCGCCTGGCCGTCGCTCTCGGCCAGAGCGGTGACCAGCGGCGCCAGACGGGCGATCTCGTGTCGCGGCACCGGCTCGCCGTGGATCCGGCGGGTCATCTGCCGCACTGTCTCGACGCCGAAATACCGGAATACCGCGTCGCTGAGCGCGGTGGCGGGGCCACGGCCATCGGCGGCACGCCCGACGGCGATCAACGCCTGTTGCGCGATGTAATACGCGCTGCCTTCATCGCCGACGAGGCTGCCAAAGCCGTCCGTACGATGGCTGCGGCCGTCAGCGCACTGCGCGTACTCAAAGCAGCCTGTGCCGGCGAGCACTACCGCTCCAAAGCTGGCGCCATCGCCGCTGGCAAGACAACACGGCGCCTCTGGATAATTGTAGTGGTGGGCGGGTGCCGCCGTCCGCGCCACCACCTCCGACAGAAGGTCAGGCATAACGGGTCCGCCGCAAACGGCGAGATCTACCGGGCGATCCGCATCGGTTGCCTCAGCCGAGGCGATAGCACGCAGAACCGCGGCTGCGATCGACTGTTCAGCGTCACCACGGGTCACGAACGTGAGGTTAGATGGCCCCCCGCTCCCCCAACCGAGCAGGCGGCCACGCTCGTCAGTGAGCAGGCAGACCGTCTTCGTGCCGCCGCCGTCGAGTGCGAGCAATCTCACGAGATTGACTGCGCAGGGATACCACTGGTGGCCGCGTGGACCGTGCCGTTGACGATGGCGAACTGCGGTTCGATCAGCCGATCGATCGTGCGCTCGCCTCGGTAGGAATCGCGCACTTTCAGACTACAGTTCACGACCCGGAAGATGCTCAGATTTGCCGGCCGCCCCTCGGCCACGGGCCCGATTACGTCGATGCCAAACGCGGCAGCGGGCACCACGCTACTCGCTGCGATTACGTCGAAGAGGTCCATGCCCAGGTAGAGAAACTTACTCATCGTCAGCGCGAGACTGAAAACGGGGCCATCGATATTGCCGCGATGGAGGTCTGTGCTGATGTGATGCGGCCGCAGCCCGGCAGCGAGTGCCTTTTCCGCGACATGAAACGAAAATGAACCGGAGCCGTGGCCGACATCAAGCCGGACACCTCGATGAAGCGCATCGAGTATCGCCGGCAACGGCTTACCATGCTGCGTCATGATGCCACCGACTTTGCCATGAAAGCAGTGCGTGATCACGTCGCCGTCGCCAAAGATTGCGCAAACCTCGTCCAGCGTCGGCGGGGCGTTGCCGACGTGAGCCATCAGCGGTACACCCGCCTCGGTTGCGGCCTTCTTCGCAAGAATTACAGGCATGATGCCGAGAGCCCCGACCGCAGTGTTGCTGGCCCGGACCTTCATGCCCCGGATCCACGAACGGTTGCGCTGAATCGCATGCACGGCGTCATCGATGCTCAGCCAGCTGAGGATCTCCGACTCACCGGGGTCGTGCATATTGCCGAAGCGCGAGATGTGCAGCAGCCCGTACACCAGCGTTTTTGCCGGCTTGACCACGTACTCATGGAAAGCAGCAGCGTTTGAGGCGCCGAATGAGCCAGCCTCGATCACAGCCGTCACGCCCTGCTGCACGCCAATGCTGTCGGCATCAAGGCAGGAGGGCTTCACCAGGTTGAACACGTGCGTATGCGTGTCCACCCAGCCCGGGCCGATGATCATTCCAGAAACGTCTATCTCCCGGGAGCCGCTTGCGTCGATCGCAGTTCCGATCGCCGCGATCTTCCCCTCGCGGATGCCTACATCGACGACTGAACGAGTGCGTGCAATTGGGTCCATGACTTCGCCGCCGCGCAGCACCAGATCAAACGACACGATAGATTCTCCTCGATTCGCTGGCCGGTTAGTTCATTTTCCATAGTCGGTGCAGGAGGTTGACCGCCTCCCTTACCACCGCCGGCCCAGCCGCGCCGGTCACCATCGCTCCAACCTCGGCCGCAAGCTCAGTCGTGGGGATATTCCCAACGCTACCGTTCACGGGCGCGGCGATCAACGTGACCGGGAAGGGAGACTTGGCCTCGATCCTGGCTCCTAGCTCCGAGAACAGTTCACCGCCAACCCCGAGCACGGCCATACCGGCGATTCGGAAGACCTGCAGCTCGATTTCAATCGAGGCTCCGTCGAAACGGCTCAACCTTCCCAGGCGGAACCGTGCCCGTCGCGCGGCCTGCTCCGCTGCGGCCAGGTCCGCTCCATCGGCATTGGCGCATCGCTCTTCCGCTTTCTCGGCCGCGTCGGCAAGCCCGGCCACATCGAATGCCCGCGCCGGCACCGATACGCATGACCGCAGCCATGCGATTTTGTTACCTGACAGAGCCACCACCCCGGCTTCAAGGGTCAGGAGCTGGCCGTCCAACGCAGTACCGAGGCGCTCCACTTCGGAAAACGTTTGCTCTCGCCGGGTCGCCCGCGTGCTGATGTCGCCCGCCGGGGCGTTGATGAAGAATAGCCTTTCGTTGCGTTCGCCGGCGCGTCGCCGTAACACCCCGGGAAAGTCGGCGGAGACAAGGGTGTTGTCGGGACCAAGCACGCTGGCGTGACAGCCGTGGTTTGCGATGGTAAGAGGATCTGCCCCTGCGCGGATAAATCGAGCCAGCGCCGCGAACTGCGGGCCGATAAGCTTCCTGTGGCGGCTATCGCCGATGCCGGCGATTCTACCTGAAACAGCGGCGAGCGACCCCGGCCGGCGATCCTGCCATCCGTCTGTGACTGCGGCGGCGATGCCGCTGATCACGATCTGTTCAACTTGCGGGGTAGAGAAATAGCCGTCGAGACCGGGGATGGTCGCTTCGGCGGCGTCGCCGCCGGGGGCGGAGTGCACGTGGGTGGCGTGTACCATCACTGCCGCGGGTACTACGCCAATCCGCGCCTCAATTTCAGCGAGGGCACAAGCCACAATCTGAGGCGAAATGAGCTGCAGATCGCAGCTCACGAGCACTACAGTCCCGCCTGCACCGGACACGACAATAGCGGTCGCATACAGAGGATCATAAACACCGCTGGCTCCCTGGGTCCGTTCGATCGCGAAACCACCGAAGGGCGTACCCAACGGTGGCGTGATCTCACGGATGCCAAATCCGACGTGTAGCTCCTCGGAAGCAGTCATGTTAACCCGGTTCTGCTGCGCGCGTGAATGAGTTCGTGATCGGTGGGCTCCGCCGCCTGCAACCACGCGCAGCGTAGCACTATGATTGGGAATGCCCCCCAACGGCCGTGAAAGCGGCGATGATACGGGTCCAGGAGAGAGACGATGCAGAACCAGCAGACAGCAGGCTTCTCGGTCGAAGTGTCCGATCCCGGCATCGCGGTGATCACGTTTACAACCCCCGAGCGACTGAACGGCCTGACCCAGCGGATCAAGCGCGAATTAGTGGAGGCGCTGCAGCAGGCGCAGATGGACCAGGAAGTGCGCGTCGTCGTTATCACTGGCACAGGACGGGGTTTTTGCGCGGGCGACGACATTACCGGGCGTCCACTGCCCAATGCGGGGCAATATGCGCCTCTGGTGCCACCGATTCCGAGCGGTCACGGTAACCCGATCGGCACCTATGAGGGTCTGCGGGTGTTGTCGCAGACGCTCAATCTTGCAGTCCGCAACCTGGACAAGCTCACGATCGCGGCGATAAACGGGGTCGCGATTCAGACCGGGCTCTCCCTGGCCCTCTCGTGCGATTTCCGCATAGCTGCCGAAGAGGCACGGCTTGGCAGTGGTACGCTGCGATTCGGCCTGTTGCCGGATGAAGGCGGACAGTATCTGCTGGTTCAACACATGGGCGTGGCAAGGACGATGGATTTCCTGATGCGTAATCGCATCGTCAGCGGCACTCAAGCGCTCGAACTCGGTCTTGTTCACGAGGTCGTTCCCGGCGCTACGCTGTTGCAGCGCACAATGGAACTCGCGGTCGAATTAGCCAGTGGACCACAGGTGGCGATGCGATTACTCAAGCGCTCGATTTACAACGCGGCTGAACTGGACTTCGTGCATGCTCTCGACGACATCGCCAGCAAGACGGCGATCTCGGACCATCACCCCGACGCGCGGGAAGGCGGTACTGCGTTTCGGGAGAAGCGCACGGCTGTTTTCAACCAGGACGCCTCGCGAGAGTCCCGTAGCACGCCGTTGTAGCCGCCTCTCGAAATGGCTTCATTCCCCGCCGCAGCGGATAACCCGGTTAAACTCTTGCCACGCCGCTTCATCGTCGTACAGTTGCAAGGGAATCAGCAGTCCGCGTGACGTACTTTCGCCGCGCACGCCGTCGAGGCACTCGCGACGCAGCAGGCTGGCATCCCAGTCGCGGCACGCTTGCGGGCGGGCATCGTGAACTGCGCAGGCCGCGAGCCCGTTTTCGAAACGGAGGAAGACGCAGCCTCCGTCCCGGTCGAGCAATTGGTGCGTATCTTCCTCAAGAGGATACGAACGGGCAAACTCTGACAAAAAGGCCGCTGGTTCCAGACCAAGATGTGCCGCGAGCCTATCCGCCTCGATCCGGCCGACAAGCGGCTGCCAGCGCTGGCAGCAGACGCCACAGCGAAAGCAGGGAATGGCGTCGGCATTTGTGAACCGGCCAAGCTGCGTGTCGTACGAACGCTGCGCATCTGGAGCATTCAGGCGGATGCGCACGAATCTCCCGATCTGGCGCTGCCGGCCCACCAGATCGCTGCTGCTGAGCGCTCTGAAGTGAGCGTGAGTGCGCCCCCGTCCTCGACCAGGTTCGCTGCGAGTTCTGCGCGAAGTACAACATCAATCTCGTCGCCTGAGGGTAGCAGGACATGTTCGCGAACGGCGTCCACGGCCGCGTCCATCGTATCGAAGTGCCAGAAACGAGAGGTGCCTGCCGGGTAGATCTCAACGTTCGCCCGGACTCCCATCTCGTGGAGCACGGCGTAGAGATCGAAGTAGTCTGGTTGCAGTACGCGTGACGCTCCATGGAATCGCTGCCAAAGATTGAGCAGAACCGGAGGTTCGGCCCAGTCCACCATCATCTCAACCACCACTGCGACAACTGCTTTTTGCTCCAGCGAACGAATCCAGGCTTCTATGCCGGCATGCGGGTAGAGCACGTTCGCGCAGAGCACGACATCGGCAGCTTCAGTTGATGCGGAAGCATCCGGCCAACCGGCTTCGACAACCTCGACGTTCTCGAACTCGTGGCTATGTGCGTCATCGCGAAGGATATCGGCCATTTCGTGCGACGGCTCTAACGCCACAACGCGTCTGGCGGTTCGGGCGAGCGCCAACGCATAGCGGCCCGTGCCGGCTCCGACATCGAGCACACTGCCGTTCTGCGGCAGTAACGCCTGCACTCTGCTCACAAGCCTGTGGTCGTCGGTTGCGACACCGGCGTAGCGGCGGAATGAGCCGGCACGTCGGGTCCAGAAGTCCGAGCTCGATCGGCGCAGCGCGGCGTATGCCGCATCCATCTGGACCCGCCGAGCCTCTACAATTTCGTGCCAGTGCTGAACAGCGGGGCCATCTGTCATTTTCTGTCTCGGTAGTAATTACTGCAGAGCCGAGCGTGGCATTGCGCGAACAGAGCATAGCAGCGGCAACGATAACCCGCTTCGAGCACCACGCTTGCCGGTTCATATGCTGCTGCTACACTGAAAAGCGTTGACTGGCAGGTGCTGGAAGAAAATCCAGCAAAACATCGCACTCGGTGACGTGGTATGCCGATCTACGAGTACTTCTGCGAACGCTGTGACGTTCGATTCGAAAAGCT
>JBBRGK010000129.1:0-7422 GCA_038240805.1 Dehalococcoidia bacterium
GTGCTGATGCCGAACCCATCGGTGTGATTGATGTAGCCCGGCGCGAAGATTTCCTCCGCAATGCTCGTATTACCCTGGCTGACAAACTCCTCCAGGTAGCGGCGCACAACGGACTTGTTCGATTCCAGCGACATCGCTAACTCTCCTCGATTGCTGCTTCTTATATGTAGGGATGAATTATAGGTGTTTCTGAGCGGAAGCCGCACGATCTACGGGCCTTGCCTCTTATGGGGAGGGCGTGGCAGGCCTCCCGTCCACGTACCGCAGTATAGCGGCTGGAGGGGACACGGCTCACCGCAGCAGGCGCACCAACGCCGCCAGCGTGTGCGGGCCGGGCAGGTCCGGTTTTCCGGCGTCTTCAGGCCGCGGGTCGCAGAGCACGATCAAGGCGCTGAGGCCGCCTTCGGCGCACGTGGCCGGGCACCAGCATTCGATATAGGCCGTGCGTTTTGCGGCGACACCAGTGCGGTGGTCGAGCACAAGCAACCAGCCATCCTCGGTGGGAAGCCGGTCAAAGTGCTCGCCCAGGATGCAGAGCGAACCGGCAACGGTGAATAGCGCCACGGAAGCGACCGCTGTGCCGCAAAGCACGACATCGACAGCACCCAGCGCGGTTTGCATAACCATGCGCTAACCGTAGCGATGTGCTGTTAGCGCAGTGTTAGCGGGACAGCACCTGTGCGCCGTGGATGGCAAGCTGGTGGAGTAGGGAGCTGATATTAAAGCAAGTCAAAAAAGAGCTCGGGGAGAGAGTAGTAGGACACCGTGATAAGCGGCGACTTCTTGCAGACGTTTGTCGCCGGTCACCAGGTAATCGGAAAGCGCACTGGCCGTCGTGGCCAACACCAGGTCGTCCTCGGGATGGGTGGCCACCCCGACCACCGCAACCGTGAGAGAAATGAACACAGCCTCCCGCTGGAACAAGACGAAGGCATCTGCAATTTCGGCGTCTGTCAGACGCTCACGAAAGTACGGTTGGCTCAGCTGGCTCAGCGTTCGTCTGAGTTCGACCAGTAGAATCTCTGAAACGCTGAGCCGGAAGGCGCCGTTGCGCCATGCACGAATGATTCCACCTGGAGTGCTCTCGGGCCGATAGCGACCGACGAGCCACGAGGCAAGCACGTTCGTATCAAGGACAGCGTTGATCACCGTCGGGAGGCGGGCTGCCGATGCGCCTGTCGCACTGCAGCAACTGCCCTGTCGACCTCGGCCTCTAGCTCATCCGCAGGAACGTCCTTGAAGGCTTCATCGATGCGGTCTAGTGCAGCGAAGCGCTGAGCCCGTTCAACCTCAAAGCACTTCAGTAGAGCCAGATCTTCAGCAGACACGATGGCAGCCACAGGGATACCACTTTTCTCGACCACCACCCGCGTTTCCTTGCGGTAGACCTGATTCAAGAGCCGACTGAAATGCTGCCGCGCCTCGGATGCTTTCATGGTTTGCGTCATTGGAGCCTCGTCTGCTGGCATGTCACCTGACCTCGGATATTCTTAGTCTGTACAGTATAGTACAGCGTTGTACAAATCTTAATGCCACCCCACCTCCTTTCTATGCCTCTCTGCTGCGCTACAGAACCGAACATAATTCGTTGTCAGCCGCATGCAGAGCTCTTCTAAATCAGGTGAAACAGGCAAAATGTGGCTACCACCGAAATCGGCCTTACGCCATCGGCGCAGCGGGCGCTTGAGCTCGCAATTGAGGAGGCGAAGCCCTTCAGCTACGGCTATATCGGCGTCGAGCATCTGGTGCTGGGTCTCCTGAGCGAAGGCAATGGCGCTGGCTATCGGGCGCTCACTTATCTCGGCTTACTTATAATGAAGGCGATGCGGCGCCGGTGCGCTGAAGGGAGGCTGACATGGCAGGCAGCGAGAGAATCCGTCCGCTTGGCCGCGACGAGGTGCGCGAGGATGTGCAGCAGTACTTCGACCAGGATATGGCGCGGTTCGGCATGATCCTGAATCCGACGCAGGTGTTCGCCCACAGCCCCGAGGTGATGCGCGGGGCTCGCGCCCTGGGCACCGGCGTGGCGAAAGCTGGGCGCATCGACGCCGGCCTGAAGGCGCTGCTCTGCGTGCGGGTGGCGACCCAGGTCGGCTGCCCCTTCTGAGTGGACATCAACGCTGCCGGCGGCAGCAACGAGGGCATCAGCTTCGACAAGATCGACGCGCTGCCCGACTACCAGCAAAGCGGCCTCTTCACCCCGGTCGAGAAGGCGTCGCTTGAGCTTGCCGACGCGATGAGCGGCGTGCAGGCCAACATCCCGGACGCGCTGTATGAGCGGCTGCGCGGCTTCTACGACGAGGCGCAGCTGGTGGAGCTTGCTGCGACGATCGCGATGGAGAACTTCCGCAGCCGCTTCAACCGCGTCTTCCAGCTGGAAGCGCAGGGCTTCTGCTGCCCCGTGCCGCGATAGGGAAACGCTGACCTGAAATTAACGGTGGTTGCTCAGAAACACGGCCCCGGCTCTGCAGCCGGGGCCGTGTTGTTCTACCTGTTGAGTTTCAGGTCCGTATGACCGGGTGTGGTGCGTTCATCCGCACCTGCCGACGGGGACGCACGGTGGTCGCGTAGGCGCTACCGTCGGTGGCGTCGTCGGTGGCGTCGTCGGTGGCACCGTTGGCGGCGGTGTTCCTCCACCAGCTGGCGGTGTCCCGCCGCCTGCTGGCGGCGTCCCTCCACCTGCTGGCGGTGTTCCTCCTGCTGGCGGCGTGTCAGCACCTGTGGGCCGAGTGACGAACACGCCAGGCGTGCCGTCCGTGTCCGGCGTGTCGCAGGAAGGGGTAGCTACGGGGACGGTTCTGCTCACTGCGGCGTTGCGTGGGCATGGGGTTGCCGTCGCAGTCGGCGGCGGGGTCGGCGAAGGCGTCGGCGAGGCGGTCGGTGAAGGGGTCGGACTGGCGGTTGGCGTGGCCGTCTTCACAATCGGCGTCGGCCGAACGCCCGGGCGCCGAGGTACACGGCGAACGTAGCCGGGAGGATGTGCCAGCGCCAGGCTGTGGTGGCCGCCGGCCGCGATATCGTCGGTGTTGGTCAGCGGGTCGAGCGCGGCGGGCAGATCATTCACCAGCGTCGGGATCATGCGGCACTCGCAGTTGGGGCCGACAACGGGGCCGCCGCTGCCAACCTGGCCTTCTTTGGCTCGCCCCCAGCCATAGGAACGCAGGCTCAGATCGCAGTTCAGGTCCAGCGATGGCGGGCAGAGCGGCTGGCCGATCGCGAGGCTGTGCCGTCCGCCGGCCGCGATTCTTGTGACTGTGGCAGGTACGAGGCTGAGCACGGGTGTCTCGGTGCTATCAGTCGTGCCATCGCCGAGCTGGCCCTCGCTGTTGTCGCCCCAGCCCCAGACGCTGCCGGTTCGCTTCAGCGCCAGGCTGTGCTTGCCACCGGCAGCAACATCAACCACATCCATCAGCATGCCGTGAATGCCGTCGATCACGACGTATGGCACGGCGCGGCAGGTGCAGCTGGCGTCGACTCCTGCTGCGGAGCCAAGCTGGCCAGCGAAGTCGGCGCCCCAGCTCTGCACGGTCCCGTCTTCCATCACTGCCAGCGCGTGGGTGCCGCCAGCGGAAATGTCATCGACGGCAAGCAGGCGGTCGCCGGGGAAGGTGTTGCCGCCGGCGGGAATCGGCGCGGCGACGTGCGGAGCGTTGCCGAAGGCGGTCCAGCCGGCGCCAAGCTGGCCGGCGGTGTCGTCGCCCCAGCCCCAGACGCTGCCATCCAGCTTTACTGCCAGGCTGAAGGCGTCGCCAGCGGCGATGCCGGCAACAGTATCAAGATGGACGACTTTCGTGGCCAGCGTGCGGAAGCTGTCCGGTTTGGCGCCGAAGACCAGGTCGGTGAAGCAGACGGTCGCGATCGAAACACCGGCGCAGGTGGGGTCATCGGAAGCGGGCACCGAGTCGGAGCTGATCCCGTCGCCGAGCTGCCCGAGGCTATCGTCGCCCCATGCCCAGACATTGCCGTCGAGGTCCAGGGCGAGGCTATGCTTACCGCCGGCCGAAATGGCGACTATATTGGTGAGCTGGTGCACCTGCACAGGCAGGTACCTGGTCAGGACCGACTCGTCGCCGAGCTGGCCGACGCTGTTGTCGCCCCACGCCCAGACCGTGCCGTCCGACTTCAGCGCCAGGCTATGGTCGCCGCCGCCGGAGACCCTGATGATGCCATCCAGGCCAATCACTGGCAGGGTTTGCGGCCGCGAGATTTTCGTGTTGTCGCCGAGCTGTCCGGATTCGTTCAGCCCCCAGGTGAGCGGCACGCCGTTGGACGCCGCCCTGCCGATCTGGGTGACTGCCGCAGCCCCAAGCGTGACCAGTGCAAGGAAGGCCAGCAACAGCCGCTTGCGGGGATGGGTTTTGACGCGAGTTTGGTCCAGAGGCGCCGGCAATGGCCGCTTGCGGGGATGGGGTCGGGTGCGGGTCTGGTTGTGCATCGGTTCCCTCTCTGTGTGCTGTGCGGAGCATCCTTCGGTCCGTCAGCAGGTTGGGTTCAGTGTGCCCGCGCGCCGGGCGGGCTTTTGCTCCGGGAAACTACGGAGTTTAAGCATTGCCGTTTACGTGTCGCCTTCCGGCGAGGCTGGCTCGGGATACGCCAGGGAGATCACGTCATGCCGAAAGCGGCCGACCAGGGTCAGCATTCGCTCTGCCGGGTCAGGTGGAATCAGGCAATCGGCGAGCGCCTCGGCGAAGTGCCCGGTCATGCGCTCGAAGTCCGCCTGGGTCAGCCGGTAGGGGGCATGCGCCTGCTGCAACGAGCGCCCTGCCTGGCCTTTCTGCCCCGCCGGTCCGCCGCAGATCGCTGCCAGAAAGGCCGTCTTGCGTGGTTTCAGCGCCTGCAGCGACACGTGGACGAAGTGCACCGCCACTTTTGGGTCAGCGACCATGCGCGCGTAAAAGCGGTCCACGACGGCGGCGATTCCCACTTCACCACCCAGCGCCACATACAGGGTCAATGGCTCCCCGGTCATCGCCGGCCTCCGAAGTTCGATCAACCGGCGTGCCCCGGCGGCCCTGCGTCCTGTCCCGACCAGCCCTGCGCCCTGCGCCAGCGAGCCGGCAACCGCGTGTCACACGGAAGGTCCGGCGCCGTGCGTGCGTGCAATTCCGGCCCGCTCGCGCCGCCCGGTTTCGTGCGTGCCTGCAATTCCGGCCCTGCGCCTGCTGGCTCCCCGCCGTTTTTGACGAACGTCCTGCGGATTTTGCGGGCGGCAGGGGTAGTGTCGCGAGTCTGGCCGGGCGAATTGCTCCGGGAAACTACGGAGATTAAGCGTGTGATTCCAGCACGTATCACGCCGCTGTGCCGCCCGGCTGCCGTACAATCGTCGGCACAGGGGGCATGCGGGCACGCGGGCATGGGGAAACTGGTCACGCCAGCAACGGGCGACCAGTGGCGGGGTGAACAATGGCGATGCTGAGCAGTGCCGCAGAGCTGCTCGAGCGTGAGCAGGAGTTGGCAGAGCTTACGCAGGCCTGGCGGCTGGCGGGGGAGGGCACCGGGTCGAGCTGGCTTATCTGCGCCGAGGCGGGCGGCGGCAAGACACGTCTCGTCCAGGCGCTGGCGGCCCAGGTACCCGGCAAGGTCTACTGGGGCGGCGCCGAGCCGGTGGCCCCGGCAGAGCCGTACCTCGCGCTGATCAACGCGATCCCCGAGTTCTCGCCCGCGCCAACCCGCGCGGGATCGGTACTCGGCGCCGTTTCGCTGCTCAAAGCGCTGCCGTCGCCGCTCTTACTGGTCCTCGAAGATCTGCACTTCGCCGACGAAGGCACCGCAGCCGCCCTCTTCCGCCTCGCAGCAGAAACGGCGGACCGGCCCTGGCTGATCGTCGCCACTTTTCGCCCCACGGAAGGCTCGGCGGCGCTCTACGCAGCCAGCACGGAGCTGGTAGGCCAGGGTCTCGCCCGGCGGCTCGATCTGCAGCCGCTCGGCTTCGAGGGGGTGCGGCGTCTGGCCGAGACCGTGCGCGGCGACCGGATCGACGCCGAAGAGCTCAGCGCGATCTTCTCCGACAGCGGCGGCAACCCCTGGTTTGCCCAGGCGCTGGCGCGTGGCGGCGGCGCGATGACCGCAGCGCGCGACCGCCTGCTGCTGCGGCTGGATGGCGTGGAGCAGGCGATTCCGGGCGCAAACGCCGTGCTCGCCACGCTCTCTCCGGCCACACGCTTCCTGTCGTACGAGGTGATCAGTGCCCTCTGCGGCGGCGACCGGCCGGTGCTGCGCTACACCCTGCGCGAGCTGCGCACGGCCGGCATTCTGGTGGAGGACGGCGCCGGCTGCTGGGGCTTCCGCCACGAACTGCTGCGCCGCTCGCTGCTGGATGCGATGATCGAGATCGATCAGCGGGAGGCACAGCGTGTCCTCGCCGAGGCGGTGGAGCCGGAAGGGCACGCTGCGGAGCTGGCGATGCTGTTTGCCGCCGCCCGCGACCCGCGCGCCGCTGCCTGGGCGATCAAGGCTGCCATACAGGCGGGTGCGGTGGACGCCCACGTTGAAGCGCTGGCGCAGCTTGAGCGGGCCGTGACCTTTGCACCAACACCGGAGCTAAAACGTCGCGCTCTTCACCTGGCGAGTAATTCAGCGCACGCGCTGGGACGGTTCGCCGAGAGCCAGCGCCTTGCTGAAGCTGCGCTCGCAATCCCCGGTGCGGAGCCAGAAGCGATCTCAGGGCTGCACCAGCGCGCTGCGGACGCCGCCTGGCTCGCGGGCGACGGCGTTGCAGCAGCCCGGCACATGGACGCTGCCGAACGCGCCATCGAAGGCAGGCCGCCCAGCTTCCAGGGCGCGTATCTCGCCACGGGGCGGGTGTTGCAGGCGGCCGTGATGATGGACGCAGCGATGCTCTCCGCCTCGGCCGAGCGTGCGGTCAGCATTGCCGCTCAGCTCGGCGACCCGGCCGTGACAACGCGGATCGAGGCGGAGGTCAACGCCTATTTGATGGTTTCCTTGCTCGATGCGGGCGACCCGGCCGCTTTTGCCCTGCTCGATTCGGTGGACGGCTACATCACGGACCAGACGGACCCGACGTATGGCGGCGATCCGCGGAGCGAGATTGCGACGCTGCTGATGAACGCCCACAACGGCGCGGTCGTATCGCTCTTCTCCGATCGGGCGGTCATGCTCGCCGAACGAACAGAGACAACGCTCCACCGCCTGGAGCTTGGTTGGGGAAACCGGTTCGAGCCCTACCGGGTGCTCGACGCCGTGCAACGCGGGCAGTACCAGGCAGCGAGCCGCCTCGCCGAACCGCTGCTGTTGCGCCCCGACACCGAGGGGCGCGACGTGCTGTACTGTGCCCTTGCCATCCGGGAGATGCGCGCCGGTAGCCTTGCCGAGGCGCACGGGCTGCTCGCGGGCGCAACTGCGGGAGCGACGGTCAGAGGCCGGGCGTTGCTGAGGCTGGCCGTCCTGGAGCTGATGCTGCTT